>NZ_JBEZWN010000014.1:0-136851 GCF_040637495.1 Streptomyces sp. NPDC029044 | reverse complement strand
AAACGCCCGGTTACATTCCGAACCCGGAAGCTAAGCCTTACAGCGCCGATGGTACTGCAGGGGGGACCCTGTGGGAGAGTAGGACGCCGCCGAACTTCCTTTAGAGCTCTGGCTCTTGGGCACACAGCCCAAGAGCCAGAGCTTTTTTGCGTTGAGGTAAGGTCAGGGGGCATCGTCGGTACATTTCCCACAGGAGGCCCCCGGGTGGAGGTTCAGGAGACTCGCGTCCAAACGGACCGTGTGCTCACCATCCCGAACATCCTCAGCATGGCGCGCCTCGTCGGCGTGCCCGTGTTCCTGTGGCTGATCCTGCGGCCTGAGTTCGGTGGGCCCCAAAGTGACGGCTGGGCCCTTCTGGTACTGGCCCTGAGCGGTGTCAGTGACTATCTGGACGGCAAGCTCGCGCGGCGCTGGAACCAGATCAGCAGCCTCGGCCGGCTCCTCGATCCCGCGGCCGACCGGCTCTACATCCTCTCGACCCTCGTCGGCCTCACCTGGCGCGAGATTCTGCCCCTGTGGTTGACCGCTCTACTTCTGGCGCGAGAGCTGGTTCTGCTGATCATGGTCGGCATCCTCCGCCGGCACGGCTATCCGCCGCCCCAGGTGAACTTCCTGGGTAAGGCCGCGACCTTCAACCTGATGTACGCCTTCCCCTTGCTGCTGCTCAGTGACGGAGACGGCTGGATCGCGTCACTGGCTGCTATTTTCGGATGGGCGTTCGCCGGGTGGGGTACAACGCTGTACTGGTGGGCAGGAGTCCTCTACGTGGTACAAGTCCGCCGCCTGGTCCGAGCGGACGCCACGACCGATTGAACCTCCGGATGGTCCTGCTGCCGTAGCGGAGCGATGGCCCGTACTGGATATGTGCGGGACAATCCTGGCGGGGGAAGTCGGCCAGACCGTCTCTTCGAGGAGGACGCTTCCGACATGAAGGCCGTCGTGATGGCCGGAGGCGAAGGCACGCGCCTTCGTCCTATGACCTCAAGCATGCCCAAGCCGCTCCTGCCGGTGGCCAACCGGCCGATCATGGAGCATGTTCTGCGGCTGCTCAAGAGGCATGGGCTCAACGAAACAGTCGTGACTGTCCAGTTCCTGGCGTCGCTCGTCAAGAACTACTTCGGTGACGGCGAAGAGCTCGGTATGGAGCTCACCTATGCCAATGAGGAGAAGCCACTCGGTACCGCCGGAAGTGTCAAGAACGCAGAGGAAGCGCTGAAGGACGATGCCTTCCTCGTCATCTCCGGCGATGCTCTGACGGATTTCGACCTCACCGAGCTCATCAATTTCCACAAGGAGAAAGGCGCGCTCGTCACGGTCTGTCTGACGCGTGTGCCCAATCCGCTGGAATTCGGTATCACCATTGTCGATGAAGAAGGCAAGGTGGAGCGCTTCCTGGAGAAGCCCACTTGGGGCCAGGTCTTCTCCGACACGGTGAACACCGGCATCTACGTGATGGAGCCCGAGGTCTTCGACTATGTCGAGCCCGACGTGCCCGTCGACTGGTCTGGCGATGTCTTCCCGCAGCTGATGAAGGAAGGCAAGCCCATCTACGGCTACATCGCCGAGGGCTACTGGGAGGACGTCGGCACGCACGAGAGCTATGTGAAGGCCCAGGCCGATGTCCTGGAGGGCAAGGTCGACGTGGACGTCGACGGGTTCGAGATCTCCCCGGGCGTATGGGTCGCCGAGGGAGCGGAGGTCCATCCCGACGCCGTCCTGCGAGGGCCCGTCTACATCGGTGACTACGCCAAGGTCGAGGCCGGCTCCGAGATCCGTGAGCACACCGTCGTCGGGTCCAACGTGGTCGTCAAGAGCGGTGCGTTCCTGCACAAGGCCGTCGTCCACGACAACGTCTACGTGGGGCCGCACAGCAATCTGCGTGGCTGCGTGGTCGGCAAGAACACCGACATCATGCGGGCGGCGCGAATCGAGGACGGGGCGGTCATCGGTGATGAGTGCCTGATCGGTGAAGAATCGATCGTCCAGGGCAACGTGCGGGTCTATCCCTTCAAGACCATCGAGGCCGGCGCCTTCGTCAACACCTCGGTGATCTGGGAGTCCAGGGGCCAGGCGCATCTCTTCGGCGCCCGCGGTGTGTCCGGCATCCTGAACGTGGAGATCACGCCGGAACTCGCGGTCCGTCTCGCAGGCGCGTACGCGACGACGCTGAAGAAGGGCTCGACCGTCACCACGGCCCGGGACCACTCCCGTGGTGCCCGTGCCCTCAAGCGGGCGGTGATCTCCGCGCTGCAGGCCAGCGCGATCGACGTGCGTGACCTGGAGAACGTTCCGCTGCCGGTCGCCCGCCAGCAGACCGCGCGGGGCAGTGCGGGCGGCATCATGATCCGTACCACGCCCGGGGTGCCGGACTCCGTGGACATCATGTTCTTCGACGGGAACGGCGCGGACCTGTCGCAGGGCAGCCAGCGGAAGCTGGACCGGGTGTTCGCACGGCAGGAGTACCGGCGGGCGTTCCCCGGTGAGATCGGGGATCTGCACTTCCCGGCCAGTGTCTTCGACTCGTACACCGGGTCGTTGCTGCGGAACGTCGACACGACGGGCATCTCCGAGTCCGGGCTGAAGGTCGTCGTGGACGCGTCCAACGGAAGCGCGGGACTCGTCCTGCCTAGCCTCCTCGGCAAGCTCGGGGTGGACTCGCTGACGATCAACCCCGGCCTCGACGAGTCCAGGCCCACGGAGACGGCCGACATGCGGCGGTCGGGGATGGTGCGTCTCGGGGAGATCGTGGCGTCCTCGGGGGCGGCTTTCGGTGTGCGGTTCGACCCTGTCGGTGAGCGCCTGTCGCTCGTCGACGAGAAGGGGCGGATCATCGAGGACGACCGGGCGCTGCTCGTGATGCTGGACCTGGTCGCCGCCGAGCGGCGCAGCGGCCGGGTCGCGCTGCCGGTGACCACGACCCGGATCGCCGAGCAGGTGGCGGCGTACCACGGGACGCAGGTCGAGTGGACGACCACCTCACCGGACGACCTCACGCGCGTGGGCGGTGAGGAAGGGACGATCTTCGGCGGTGACGGCAAGGGCGGCTTCATCGTCCCCGAGTTCAGCAGCGTGTACGACGCGACCGCGGCGTTCGTGCGGCTCATCGGGCTCGTGGCGCGGACGCAGCTCACGCTCAGCCAGATCGACGCGCGGATCCCGCGGGCGCACGTCCTGAAGCGCGATCTGGCGACCCCGTGGGCCGTCAAGGGGCTCGTGATGCGGCGGGTCGTCGAAGCGGCCGGAGATCGCTTCGTGGACACCACGGACGGGGTGCGGGTGGTGGAGACCGACGGCCGCTGGGTGATGGTGCTGCCCGATCCGGCCGAGGCCGTCACCCACCTGTGGGCCGAGGGGCCGGACGACGCCTCCGCGCAGGCCCTGCTGGACGAATGGTCGGGGGTCGTGGACAGCGCCGGCCGGTAGAAAGGGCTGCACGCGTGCGTGCCGGACAAGTGTCCCCAACGGGGCCTGTCCGGCACGCCGGTGGGGCCGTTCGGAGGTAGTGCTCGCGACGTGCGACGATGTGCGGCATGCCGCAGCAACCCCCCATTCGGAGCACACCCGCGCGGCCCCGGCGCCCGGATGCGTCCATGTCGTTGCTGACCAACGTCATGGACCACAGCCTCGACGACGGATATGCCGAGGCCGCGGCGCGCAAGAAGGCCGCGGGAGACAGCGGCATGCCGAAGACGCTGCGGGCGAAGCTGGGGCTCGCCGCCGGACTGGTGCTCGCGGCCCTCGTCGTGACCCTCGGAGCGGCGCAGGCGCAGGTCGCGGCTCCGGTCGTCGCCAAGGAGCGGGAAGAGCTCGTCGACCGCATCGACCGGGAGACCGAGGCGGCGGACAAGCTGGAGGACTCCGTCGACGAGCTGCGCGCGGACGTGAGCGCACGGCAGCGCGAGGCGCTGAGGAACAGCGGCGGCAGCGCCGACTCCGACCTGGTGGGCATCCTGTCGGGCGCGGCCGCGGTGCACGGCCCCGGCGTGAGGCTCGTGGTGAACGACGCCAAGGAAGCCGCCTCGGGGGGCGACGGCGACCCGCGGGAGGCCTCCGGGTTCTCCGACACCGGCCGGGTGCGGGACCGGGACATGCAGCGTGTGGTGAACGGGCTGTGGGAGTCGGGTGCCGAGGCCGTCTCGATCAACGGGCAGCGGCTGACGGCGCTGTCCGCGATCAGGGCCGCCGGGGACGCCATACTGGTCGACAACAAGCCGCTGGTGCCGCCGTACACGGTGCTGGCGGTGGGGGACGGGCAGCGGCTGAGCACGCGGTTCCAGAACAGCGCGGACGGTTTGTATCTGAACGCGTTGCAGGAGAGCTACGGCATCAGGACAGGCATCTCCGTGGAGGACGACCTCCGGCTGCCTGCCGCACCGAGTGTGACCGTACGCACAGCACAGCCGAGCGTTGAGAAGAGTGAGAAGGGCACATCGTGATCGCCGTACTGGGCCTCGTCGTGGGAGTCGTGGCCGGCCTGTTGGTCCGGCCTGAGGTTCCGGCGGTGGTCGAGCCTTATCTGCCGATCGCTGTCGTGGCGGCGCTCGACGCCGTCTTCGGCGGCCTGCGGGCCATGCTCGACGGCATCTTCGACGACAAGGTCTTCGTGGTGTCGTTCCTGTCGAACGTCGTCGTGGCCGCGTTGATCGTCTTCCTGGGCGACAAGCTCGGCGTGGGCGCCCAGCTGTCCACCGGTGTGGTGGTCGTCCTCGGCATCCGGATCTTCTCCAACGCCGCGGCGATCCGCCGGCACGTGTTCCGGGCGTGAGGCCGATGAGCGATCACGACGAGAAGACCGCCGAGGACCGGGGCGACACGCGCGACGGCGGTGAGTCCGGGAACAGGCTGCGCAAAGAACTGCCTCAGGAGGTGCCCTCGGCGGCGCCTGCCGCCGAGGAGGCGCCGAAGGAGCCGGAGCCCGAGCAGGCACCGGCACCGCAGCCGGATCCCGGGCCGCGGCTGACCGGCCGGCAGCGGCTGGTGCAGGGGCTGTGGCCGCCGCGTGTCACCCGGGCCCAACTCATCGTCGCGGTCCTGCTGTTCGGTCTCGGGTTCGGGCTGGCCGTGCAGGTGGCCTCGAACAGCGACAGCGACAGCGCCCTGCGCGGTGCGCGGCAGGAAGATCTTGTCCGCATCCTCGATGAACTGGATGACCGTACTCAGCGTCTTGAGGACGAGAAGCGGGGTCTCGAGCAGCAGCGCGACGAGCTGGAGAACAGCTCGGACCAGGCCGAGGAGGCCAGGAAGCAGACGATCGAGAAGGAGCGGCAACTCGGCATCCTGGCGGGCACTGTGGCCGCGCAGGGGCCCGGCATCACCATGACGATCGTGGACACGAAGGGGACGGTCGAGGCGGACATGCTGCTCGACGCGATCCAGGAGCTGCGCGCCGCGGGCGCGGAGGCGATTCAGGTCAACGGCGTCCGGGTCGTCGCCGGCACCTATCTCGCGGACTCCGGCAAGGGCGTGAGCGTCGACGGGAACAAGATCAACGCGCCCTATCGTTTCAAGGTCATCGGCAAGCCGCAGGACCTGGAGCCGGCGCTCAACATCCCCGGAGGCGTGGTGCAGACTCTCGAGAAGGAACAGGCCACCGTCACGATCGAGCGGTCCACCGACATCGTGGTGGACGCCTTGCGAGCAGCGAAGCGGCCTGACTACGCTCGGTCGTCCTCGCAGTGAACCGGGGGTGCATGGGCGGCGTCGGGCGAGGGCATGAGGTTGCGGGGGGTCGACGCACCGAATGGGCGGTGCGTGGTGGAAACTGTCTGGTGCAGACGGACGTTGTCAGGATGTCCGGGTCGGCCAGAGTGTTCAGTCAGGGTTCGTCCTGCCCCACGGGCGGGTCTGTTTCGGTCAAGGGGAATCGCCCGTGAAGTTGTTTGCGAAGTTGTTCGGCAAGAGCGCGCGAGAGGGCAGCGACAACGCGACCGCCCGTCATCGCGCACAGCCTGACGCGGAAGGTCAGCGGCCGCTGTTCCGGGACCAGGTCGGCGGCCCGGGCGGCGATGTTTCCGGTGGTCAGGGCGCGCCGTCGGTTGACCCTGCGCAGCCCGGCGGCATAGGTTTCGGGCAACCGTCAACCTCAAGTGCGGGTGGAGGGTTTTCCGACCCGTACGCGTCCAACGCCCCCGGTGGGCAGCCGCGGCAGGAGGATCCGATGTCGGCCCTGGTGTGTACGAGGTGCGGTAACCGCAACGCGGAGAACAGCCGTTTCTGCTCCAACTGCGGCGCGCCGCTGCGGGCGGGAGCGACGCCGGAGCGTCCCTCGGAGACGACCTCCACGATCTCCATCTCCGGTCTCGAGGCCTACGACAGCGAGACCACCGGCCAGACGCCGATGCCGACCCTGTCCCCGGAGGCTCAGGCCGCCGTCGAGGCGCTGCCGCTGGGTTCCGCGCTCCTGGTGGTGCGCCGCGGCCCGAATTCGGGCAGCCGCTTCCTGCTGGACGGCGACCTGACCACGGCCGGCCGGCATCCGCAGAGCGACATCTTCCTGGACGACGTGACGGTGTCCCGGCGCCACGTGGAGTTCCGCCGCGGCCAGGACGGTTCGTTCACGGTGGCCGACGTGGGCAGCCTGAACGGCACGTACGTGAACCGCGAGCGGATCGACCAGGTCGCTCTGAACAACGGCGACGAGGTGCAGATCGGCAAGTACCGGCTGGTCTTCTACGCCAGCCAGCGGGGCTACTGACCGGGCTCCGTCCGGGCAGACCCCAGCGAGGGTCCATCCGTCAGGGAAGGTCCATGCTGCAAAAACCGAGCGGCGGTGCCGGGCACGGCGCCGCCGCCACGGACAGTGGGCTGATGAGCATCGGCGCCGTGCTGAACGCGCTGCGCGACGAGTTTCCCGAAGTGACCATCTCCAAGATCCGCTTCCTGGAGTCGGAAGGGCTCATCGAGCCGCAGCGGACCCCGTCGGGGTACCGCAAGTTCAGCGCCCATGACGTCGAGCGCCTCGGTCACGTCCTGAGGATGCAGCGCGATCACTATCTGCCCCTGAAGGTGATCCGGGAGCACCTGGCGGCCATGGAGCGCGGTGAGGCCGCCCCGCTGCCGGTCGTGGGCCGTCAGCGGGACGGAGAACCGGCTCCCGAGCCGGTCGAGGGGCCCACAGCGGCCAGGATCGGGCGTGAGGAGCTGCTCGTCGCCGCGGGTGTCGACGAGCAGGAGCTCAAGGAGTGGGAGTCCTACGGTCTTCTCACCCCACTGGAGGACGGGGCTTATGACGCCGAGGCGGTCACCGTCGCCCTGCTCGTCATCGAGCTCGGACGGTTCGGGATCGAGCCGCGGCACCTGCGGGCGATGAAGGCCGCCGCCGACCGGGAGGCCGGGCTCGTGGACCAGGTGGTGGCCCCGTTGCGGCGGCACCGGAACCCGCAGACCAGGGCTCATGCCGAGGCCCGCACCAAAGAGCTGGCGGGGCTCACGGTGAAGCTGCACGCCGCGCTGGTGCGGACGGCGCTCGGCCTGCGGCTGCCCTGAGGAGAGCGTGTGCAGGGGGCCGGATCAGGCGCCCGATACCGGCCCGACTACCCAAACATCCCGGGCACGGCCTAGGGTTGCTGTGTGAACGAGCTCGATGTCGTAGGTGTCCGGGTCGAAATGCCCTCCAACCAACCGATCGTGCTGCTGCGTGAAGTGGGAGGCGACCGTTACCTCCCCATCTGGATCGGACCGGGGGAGGCGACGGCGATCGCCTTCGCCCAGCAGGGCATGGCTCCCGCGCGGCCGCTGACTCACGACCTCTTCAAGGACGTGCTGGAAGCCGTCGGCCAGGAGCTCACGGAAGTGCGCATCACCGACCTGCGTGAGGGCGTCTTCTACGCGGAGCTGGTCTTCGCCAGCGGCGTAGAGGTGAGCGCCCGCCCGTCCGACGCCATAGCGCTCGCGCTGCGCACCGGAACGCCGATCTACGGCAGTGACACGGTGCTCGACGACGCCGGCATCGCGATTCCGGACGAGCAGGAGGACGAGGTGGAGAAGTTCCGCGAGTTCCTCGACCAGATCTCCCCGGAGGACTTCGGCAGCAGCAGCCAGTGAGTGCCTCGGCAGGGGCAGCGGCCTGAGAAGGCCAGTGGGCGGCCCGGCGGACGGTGTGGTCCGTGGCGGGCCGCCCGCCGTGTGTGAGACGGGTGAAATTGCCCGCATGTGCCGGTGGCGAGTGAGAGCGTCACACGGCTCGCGCCGCATACATTCGGCTAGCCTTTCCCCGCGGTGGGGCACGGGAAACCACTCTCAGGGTGATTATCACTCGGCGTGGCGAGTGTGGCGATCGTTGACGCACCCCAGGTGACTGCCTACCGTCGAGAAGGCAGGTCAAGGACGGAGGTCGGCGTGAGAAGCAGCGGCGACGGTACGGCTGGGGGCGGCCCCGAGCGCAGTCTCAGGGCGAGCGGTCCGTACCCTCCCCCCGGCTCACGGCCCCTCGCGGGCGGAGGATGCCCTCAGCCCGGAGGCGCGGCCGAGCACGTTCCGCAGCGACCGACAGCGGTGCCGAGCAGCGGAGGGACGACGTCCATGGCGTCCGAGCAGATCGGCTATCGCGGCCCCACGGCCTGTGCGGCCGCCGGTATCACCTACCGGCAGTTGGACTACTGGGCCCGCACGGGGCTCGTCGAGCCGAGCGTGCGCCCCGCCTACGGGTCCGGGACGCAGCGGCTGTACAGCTTCCGCGACGTGGTCGTCCTGAAGATCGTCAAGCGGTTCCTCGACACCGGGGTGTCGCTGCAGAACATCCGAACGGCCGTCCACCACCTCAGGGAACGCGGTTTCAGCGATCTGGAGCGCATGACGCTGATGAGCGACGGCGCGACGGTCTACGAGTGCACTTCTCCCGACGAGGTGCACGCCCTGCTCCAAGGCGGCCAGGGCGTGTTCGGGATCGCCGTGGGCGTGGTGTGGCGCGACGTCGAGAGCGCGCTGTCCCAGCTGCACGGCGAGCGGATCGACACCGGCGAGACCCTGGTCGGGCCCAATCCCGCGGACGAGCTCGCGCGTCGGCGGAACCGGGCCGGCTGAGCCCTCCAGCAGCGCAGGACCGCACGCGGTCGCAGGAGGCGTGACGTTTCCGCATCGCGGCGCAAGCGGTTTCCCGAGCGGCGTTCAGGGCGGTCGCGCGGGCGTTGTCAGTGGCGTAGGGCAGCATCGGAGGTGTGAGAACCGCGCCCACGATCCTGCATCTCGACATGGATGCCTTCTTCGCCTCGGTGGAGCAGGCGTCCAAGCCGAGTCTGCGCGGGAAGGCCGTGGTCGTGGGCGGGCTCGGGCCGCGGGGCGTGGTGGCGACCGCGTCGTACGAGGCGCGGGTCTTCGGGGTGCATTCGGCGATGCCCATGGGTCAGGCCCGGCGGCTCGCGCCGAACGCCGCGTATCTCGTACCGCGCTTCACCTTCTATCGGTCGATCAGCGAGCGGGTGATGGAGCTGCTGCGTGCGCTGTCGCCGCTGGTGGAGCCACTGAGCCTGGACGAGGCGTTCGTGGACCTGGAGGCCGGGGGTGTGGCCTGGGACGAGCGGTCGGCGCGGCTGGCCGGGGTGAAGCTGCGCGCGGACATACGGGCCGTCACGGGGCTCACCGGGTCGGTGGGTCTCGCCGCCTCCAAGATGCTCGCGAAGATCGCCTCGGAGGAGGCCAAACCCGACGGGCTGGTGGTGATCGAGCCGGGGACGGAGCGGGCCATGCTCGGCCCGATGTCGGTGCGGATCCTGCCGGGGGTCGGGCCGGCCACCGGTGACCATCTGAGGCGGGCCGGGATCACCACCGTCGAGGAGATCGTCGAGGCCGGAGAGGACGAACTGGTCCGGCTGCTGGGGAAGGCGCACGGGCACGGGCTGTACGCCATGGCGCTGGCACGGGACGACCGGCCCGTCGTGGCGGAGCGCGAGGCGAAGTCGGTGTCGGTCGAGGACACCTACGACGTCGACATCCACGACCGGACGCGGGTCGGGCTGGAGGTGCAGCGGCTCGCCGAGCGGTGCGTGCGGCGGCTGCGCGGGGCAGGGTTGTCCGGGCGGACGATCGTGCTCAAGGTGCGGCGGTACGACTTCTCGACGCTCACCCGCTCCGAGACGCTGCGCGGGCCCACGGACGACCTCGCGGTGATCCGCGAGGCGGCGGCCAGACTGCTGGACTCGGTCGACACGACCGGCGGGGTGCGGCTCCTCGGGGTGGGCGTCAGCGGGCTCGCCGACTACACCCAGGAGGACCTGTTCGCGCAGGCGGCGGGGGAGCGGGCCGTCGCGGAGGGCCCGGTCGAGGAGCACACCGTGGCGCCGGCCGAGGAGCAGCCGCCGCTCGCCGAGCGGCGATGGCCCGCCGGGCACGACGTGCGGCACGCCCGGTTCGGGCACGGCTGGGTGCAGGGCAGCGGTCTGGGGCGGGTCACCGTGCGTTTCGAGACGCCCTCCTCGGAGCCCGGGCGCGTGCGGACCTTCCGGGTCGACGACCCGGATCTGGAGGCGGCGGAGCCGCTGCCGTTGGTGTTACGAGGGACCCAAGGGGGAGACGAGGCACCCGAGGCGGGGCCTCAGGCCGTTTCGTCGGTGCCCGCCAGCTTGCCGAAGTCGTGGTCCGGGAGCGGGGGCGGAGCGGCGACGTCGAGACCGTAGTGGTGGTAGAGCTGTAGCTCCTGCTCGGGGGAGAGGTGGCGGCCCACCCCGAAGTCGGGGGCGTCCTTGATCAGGGCGCGTTCGAAGGGGACGTGCAGGGCGCCCTCGATCAGTTCACTGGGCTCCAGGGGGACGAAGGCGTCCCTGCTGAACAGGCCGGTCCGTATGGCCGCCCACTCCGGCTCGCCGGTGGCGTCGTCGAGGTAGACCTCGTCGATGGTGCCGATCCTGGTCCCGTTGCGGTCGAACGCCTTGCGGCCGATCAGGTTGCGCGGATCGATATCGGTTCGCACGGGCCCTCCACATGGTCGCACCTCATCCGTAAACACTACAAAACGGTACAAGTGGGGATGCGGCCACTCGAAGGTTCGTGCGTTGACCTCGCTGGTACGCTGGCAGCGGCTGTTGACCCCGTGCGGGAGAGTCCTCCAGACATCACCGGAGGCGCCGAAGGAGCAAATCCTCCCCGGAATCTCTCAGGCTCACGTACCGCACGGACGAGGTCACTCTGGAAAGCAGGGCGGGTGTCGACGGCTTCCGCTCTCACCGACGGTGAAAGCCGGAGGCCTTCGGGCGATCCGGTGAAGCTCTCAGGTTGAGATGACAGAGGGGGAGGCCGTTCGGGTACCCGTGCCGTGGTGCCCCTCGAAGGTCGTGTCGACCAGGAGGCCTCCGTAATGACCGCCCACCGCATTCCGCTCTCCGAGCTCGAAGAGGCAGTCCCCTTCGAGCAGCGCCACATCGGCCCCGACCACGAGGCCTGCGCCAAGATGCTCGCGCACGTCGGTTACGGCTCGCTGGACGAGCTGACCGCTGCCGCGGTCCCGGCCGTGATCAAGAGCGCCGAGGCGCTGGACCTTCCGGGTGCCCGCAGCGAGGCCGAGGTGATCGCCGAGCTGCGCTCCCTCGCCGACCGCAACGAGGTCCTCGGCTCCATGATCGGCCTCGGCTACTACGGCACCTTCACGCCGCCCGTCATCATGCGCAACGTGATGGAGAACCCGTCCTGGTACACGGCCTACACGCCGTACCAGCCGGAGATCTCGCAGGGCCGGCTGGAGGCGCTGCTGAACTTCCAGACGATGGTCGCCGAGCTGACCGGTCTGCCGACCTCCGGCGCCTCCCTGCTCGACGAGGGCACCGCGGCCGCCGAGGCCATGGCGCTGTCGCGGCGGCTGGGCAAGAACAAGAAAGGCCTGTTCCTGGTCGACGCGGACACGCTGCCGCAGACCATCGCCGTGATCCAGACCCGCGCCGAGCCGACCGGGGTCGAGGTCGTCGTCGCCGACCTGAGCGACGGCATTCCCGCCGACATCGCCGAGCGCGACATCAACGGCGTGCTGGTCCAGTACCCGGGCGCATCCGGTGCCGTGCGGGACATCAAGCCGGTCATCGACCAGGCGCACGCGCTCGGGGCGCTGGTCACCGTCGCCGCCGACCTGCTCGCGCTGACGCTGCTGAAGTCGCCCGGCGAGCTCGGGGCGGACATCGCGGTCGGCACGACCCAGCGCTTCGGCGTGCCCATGGGCTTCGGCGGACCGCACGCCGGATACATGGCGGTCCAGGACAAGATGGCGCGCAGCCTGCCCGGGCGGCTGGTCGGCGTGTCCGTGGACGCCGACGGGAACAAGGCCTACCGGCTGGCGCTGCAGACGCGTGAGCAGCACATCCGCCGCGAGAAGGCCACCAGCAACATCTGCACCGCGCAGGTGCTGCTCGCCGTCATGGCCGGCATGTACGCCGTCTACCACGGCCCGGAGGGCCTGAAGGGCATCGCGCGGCGCACCCACCGGTACGCCACCGTCCTCGCCGCCGGACTGGCGAACGGGGGCGTCGAGGTCGTGCACGGCTCCTACTTCGACACCGTGACCGTGCGGGTCGAGGCCCGGGCCGCCGAGGTCGTGGCCGCCGGCCGGGACAACGGCGTCAACCTGCGGCTCGTGGACGCCGACCACGTCTCGATCGCCTGCGACGAGACCACCACGCGTGCCCAGCTGCGTGCCGTATGGGCCGCCTTCGGAGTCGAGGGCGTCGTCGAGGCGCTGGACGCGGCCACCGAGGACGGGCTTCCGGGCGCGCTGCTGCGCACCGACGACTACCTGACGCACCCCGTCTTCCACCAGCACCGCTCCGAGACCGCCATGCTGCGCTACCTGCGCAAGCTGGCCGACCGCGACTACGCGCTCGACCGGGGCATGATCCCGCTGGGCTCCTGCACCATGAAGCTCAACGCGACCACCGAGATGGAGCCGGTCACCTGGCCCGAGTTCGGGCAGCTGCACCCCTTCGCGCCCGCCGAGCAGGCCGGGGGCTACCTCACCCTCATCCACGAGCTGGAGGACCGGCTCGCCGAGGTCACCGGCTACGACAAGGTGTCCCTCCAGCCGAACGCCGGGTCGCAGGGCGAGCTGGCCGGTCTGCTCGCCGTCCGCGGCTACCACCGGGCCAACGGCGACGAGCAGCGCACCATCTGCCTGATCCCGTCCTCCGCGCACGGCACCAACGCGGCCAGCGCCGTGATGGCCGGCATGAAGGTCGTCGTCGTGAAGACCGCCGAGGACGGCGAGATCGACGTCGAGGACCTGCGGGCGAAGATCGAGCAGTACCGCGACGAGCTGGCCGTGCTGATGATCACCTACCCGTCCACCCACGGTGTGTTCGAGGAGCACGTCGCCGACATCTGCGCCCAGGTGCACGAGGCGGGCGGCCAGGTCTACGTCGACGGGGCCAACCTCAACGCGCTGGTCGGGCTCGCCAAGCCGGGGCACTTCGGCGGCGACGTCTCGCACCTGAACCTGCACAAGACCTTCTGCATCCCGCACGGCGGCGGCGGTCCCGGCGTCGGCCCGGTCGCGGTGCGCGAGCACCTCGCGCCCTACCTGCCGAACCACCCGCTGCAGCCGGAGGCCGGACCGGAGACGGGCGTCGGTCCCATCTCGGCGGCTCCCTGGGGCTCGGCCGGCATCCTGCCCATCTCGTGGGCCTACGTCCGGCTCATGGGCGGCGAGGGGCTGAAGCGCGCCACCCAGGTGGCCGTGCTCAGCGCCAACTACATCGCCAAGCGCCTTGAGCCGCACTACCCGGTGCTCTACACCGGTCCCGGCGGGCTCGTCGCGCACGAGTGCATCATCGACCTGCGCCCGCTGACCAAGGCGACCGGTGTGAGCGTCGACGACGTCGCCAAGCGGCTGATCGACTACGGCTTCCACGCGCCGACCATGTCCTTCCCGGTGGCCGGGACGCTGATGATCGAGCCGACCGAGTCGGAGGACCTGGCCGAGCTGGACCGGTTCTGCGAGGCGATGATCGCCATCCGCGCGGAGATCGAGAAGGTCGGCTCCGGCGCGTGGCCCGCGGAGGACAACCCGCTGCGCGGCGCCCCGCACACCGCCGGCGCGCTCGCCGGGGAGTGGGAGCACACCTACAGCCGTGAGGAGGCCGTCTTCCCGGCCGGGGTGTCGACCGCCGACAAGTACTGGCCGCCGGTGCGCCGCATCGACCAGGCCTACGGCGACCGGAACCTGGTGTGCTCGTGCCCGCCGCTGGACGCGTACGAGGACTGATCGGCCGACCGGTCGCAGGGAGGGGCTCCGCGGTGCGGGGCCCCTCTCGCCGTCTCCCGGCGGGTCAGGGGGTGGCGAGTGACACCTCGGTCGCCTTGATCAGGGCGACGACGGGGATCCCGGGGGACAGGGCCAGCTCGTCCGCCGCGTCCCGGGTGATCGCGGCGGTCAGTTCGCCGCCCTCGACCGTGACGCGGACCGACGCCATCGCGTCGCCGACCGCGATGTCCGTGACCGTCCCGGGGAGCTGATTGCGGATCGACAGGCCCTCGATCGGCGCGGTGGCCAGGGACACCTCCGTCGACTTCATCAGGGCGCGCACGGCGGAGCCCGGGGTGAGACGGAGTTCTTCCGCGGCCTCGCGGGTGATCGCCGCGGTGAGGTCCTGGCCGCCGGTGAGGCGGACCCTGACCGTCGCCATGGCCTCGCCGGGAGTGACGGCCGTGACGGTGCCGGGGAGCTGGTTGCGGATGCTCAGGCTCATGGGTGCACGGTAGCCCGGTGGCGGCGTTCGCCCTGGCAGGCGTGCGTGTGCGTCGCCTCCGCCGCCCCTCGGGGTTCAGACGCGGTCGATGTGGACGTTCGTCGACTTCACGCGGGCCGTCGCCTCCATGCCGACCTCCAGGCCCAGTTCCTCCACCGCCTCGCGGGTGAGCAGGGAGACGAGCCGGTGCGGGCCGGCCTGGATCTCGACCTGGGCGGCGACGTCGCCGAGTTTGATCGCGGTGACGATGCCCGGGAACGCGTTGCGGGCCGAGGTGTACGGCGTGTCCTCCTCGGCGGAGCCTGACCGGGCCAGTTCGACCGAGAACGCGGCCAGGTCCCGTCCGTCGATGAGCCGACGCCCGGTCTCGTCGCGGTGGGTCGTGATGCGGCCCGCGTCCGCCCAGCGGCGGGCGGTGTCCGGGCTCACGCCGAGCAGCCGTGCTGCCTGGCCGATCGTGTAGGACTGCATGCCGGTCACGATAGGCGCGGAGGAAGGGAACGACGGATGCGGGGTTGGCCGTTGGGTATAACGCGATATAGCGTTAGTCTCGATTGGTCGGCCGGGCGTCGTGCCCGGGGGATCGGGGTGGAGTGATGACGGTGGAGATCGTGCGGACCGGTGGATCGCCCGCAGTGAGGGCGTCGCACGCGGACCGGGACCGGACGGTGGATGTCCTGCGTGTCGCCGCGGGCGACGGCCGGCTCACCCTGGACGAGCTCGAAGAGCGGCTGGAGGCCGCGTTGTCCGCCAGGACGATGGGCGAGCTCGCCGTGCTGACGGAGGACCTGCCCGGGCCCGCGGGCGGGACGCCCGCCGGGGCCGACGGCGTGGTCCGGATCCGCCAGGAGGGGGCCTCGACCCGGCGGGGCGACGGCTGGGTGGTGCCGCGGCGGCTGGAGATCCGTTCGGCGTGGGGTGAGGTGACGCTCGACTTCACCGACGCGGTGATCGCACACGACACCCTGGACATCGACCTGGACCTGCGCGCCGGCTCCCTGAAGCTGCTGACCGGGCCGGGTGTCGTCGTGGACACCGACGGCCTGGTCATGAACTACTCGGCGCTCAAGGCGCGTCGGCCGGCCGACGCCCCCGTCCGGCTGCGGATCCGGATCACCGGCGAGGTCACCTACGGACAGCTCGTGGTGCGCTCGCCGCGCAGGGGCCTCGGCAGGAGGAGCGCGACGGCCTGACTCAGCCCACGTGCACCTTCGGCCGCCGCTTCCGGTCCGGCTCCGCCTCGCGCAGGACCTCGCGGGTCACCGGGGCGACCTCGCCCTGGCCGAACAGGAAGAAGCGCAGGAAGTTGGCGAAGGGTCCGCCCTCGGTCCACTCGAAGTAGATGTGCGGGGTGCGGCCCGTCGCGTCGCGGACGTGCAGCAGCAGCGCGGCCAGGGCGTTGGGGATGGAGGACGACTCCAGGGTCAGCACGCGGTAGCGGCCGTGCAGCACCTCACCGCGTACGGTCAGGCCCGCCTCGAACTCGGACGGGTCGGTGACCGTCACCTCGACGAAGACGAAGTCCTCCTGGCCGGGTACGTCGTTGTCCTGCCGGATCTGCTCGATCTTGTCGCGGTACTCGGCGAGGTCGCGCCGGTCCGGCTCGTTGGCGATGAACTGCATCCGGCGGCTTGCCATGTCGCGGACGAAACGTTCCGCCATGTCGTCCAGCGTCACGCTGGTCACGCGGAGTTCGAACGCCCGGGCCAGCCGTGACAGCAGGGAGACCAGGATGATCCCGGCGATGAAGCAGGCGCCGATCTTCACGCCGTCCGGGCGCTCGATCACGTTGAGCACGGTCGTGTACAGGAACACCGCGGAGATCACCGCGAAGGCGATCGTCCACTTCCGCTGCCGGGCCTTGCGGGCGGCGATCGTCACCGCGATCGCGGCGGAACTGATGAGGACCAGCACGCCGGTGGCGTAGGCGCCGCCCTGGGCGTTGACGTCGGCGTCGAAGATCCAGGTGACCACGAACGCGATCAGCGTGAAGACGATGACCATGGGCCGTACGGCACGGGCCCAGTGCGGGGCCATGCCGTAGCGGGGCAGGTACCGCGGCATCAGATTGAGCAGGCCGGCCATCGCGGAGGCGCCGGCGAACCACAGGATGGCGATCGTCGAGGCGTCGTAGACGGTGCCCAAGGTGTTGCCCAGGTAGTCGTGCGCCAGGTACGCGAGAGCACGGCCGTTGGCCTGGCCGCCCGCCTCGAACTCCTTCTCCGGTATGAGCAGCGTGGTGATGAAACTGGTGGTGATCAGGAAGGCGCTCATGATCAGCGCGGCGGTGGTGAGCAGCTTCTTCGTGTCGCGGATGCGGCCGGTCGGCCGGGCCTCGGTGTCGCCCGGGTCGCCCTTCACATGCGGCATCACGGCGACGCCCGTCTCGAACCCGGAGAGGCCGAGCGCCAGCTTCGGGAAGACGAGCAGGGCGACGCCGATCATGGCGAAGACGTTGCTGTGCTGGGCGGTGAGGGCGCTCGACCAGTCGGTGACCACATGGCCCGCGGTGATGACGTGGTACAGGCCGACCACCACCACGACCACGTTCAGCGCGAGGTAGACGCCGACGAGGGCGACCGCGACGCCGATCGCCTCCAGGAAGCCCTTGAGGAACACCGCGCCCAGCAGCGCCACCAGGACCAGGGTGATCAGCATCTGCTTGTCGTGCAGGACGCCGGTCAGATGCGGATTCTCGACCAGGTGGGTGGAGGCGTCGGCTGCCGACAGGGTGATGGTGATGAGGAAGTCGGTGGCGGCGAAGCCCAGCAGGGTCAGCACGAACAACTTGCCCTGCCAGAAGGAGAGCAGCCTCTCCAGCATCGCGATCGAGCCCTCACCGTGCGGGCTCTCCTCGGCCACGCGGCGGTAGACGGGCAGGGCGCCGGCCAGCGTGACGACGACGAGGACGATGGTCGCGATCGGCGACAGCAGCCCGGCGGCGAGAGCCGCGATACCGGGCTGGTAGCCGAGGGTCGAGAAGTAGTCGACGCCCGTCAGGCACATCACCCGCCACCACGGCTGGCCCCGATGCGGGGGCTCCGGCTCGGCATGGGGCCCGGTGTGGCCGCCGCCCTTGCCCATGTCGGACAGGCCCTCCAGCATCCAGGTGCGCAGACGGCTGGAGGAGGTGGGCTCAGGACGGCTCGGTGCCGGGTGCTCAGTGGTGGCCATCGACGTGCTCCCGAAGTGCGGCTCAGCGTGGTTCCGGCCATCACTGGACGGCCCGATCAGCGTAAGCGGAGCGTGATGCCATGGCCCCTGAATGCGGGGGCCGTACGCGTCAAACTTCCGTTAAGACTCGCGGCCGGGGCGGACGTGGAGGTGAAAACGCGAGCTGAGAGCGCGTGGGGCGGCTCGTCGTGCGCGGAGTGCGGAGCTGATCTTCAGTCCCCCGAGTGGACACCCTGTGTGATCAGGAGCCGGTCGGCTTCGTAACGTTCGTCTGTCAAGCCGAATGTTTCGTCCATTCCTCCCGTCCCTGTCCCGGTCGCAAGATTCAGCGTGCACGAGGGGTTGCCACCGTTTACCCACTGTCTCTAGGGTGCGGCAGCAGCGAACCTTTCTGGAACTACTTCGAAACTTTCGAGGAGCGCATGATGGGCGACCCCGCACTGTCCCGCCGCGGCTTCCTGGCGGCCTCCGCCGCGGCCGGGCTGGGGATGACGGCACTGACGGCATGCGGCGGGGACTCGGACGGAGGGTCGTCCGGGACGACCACGATCGAATGGTGGAACATCTCCACCACCGAGCCGTCCAAGACCGTCTGGGCCGCCCTCGCCCGGAAGTTCGAGGCGCAGAACCCCAAGGTCAAGATAAAGATCGTGCAGATGGAGAACGACGCCTACAAGTCGAAGATGACGGCCCTGACCGCCTCCGGGAAGCTGCCCGACATCTTCCACACCTGGGGCGGCGGCGTACTGAAGCAGCAGGTCGATGCCGGGCTCGTCGAAAACCTCACGGACAGCACCAGACCGTGGGGCGAGGCCCTGCTGCCGGTCGCCAAAGAGCCGTACCTGTTCGACGACCAGGTCTACGGCATCCCGTTCGACATCGGCATGATCGGCTTCTGGTACAACAAGGCGCTCTTCCAGAAGGCGGGCATCGCCGAACCCCCGACCACCTGGGACGGCTTCCTCGACGCCGTACGCAAGCTCAAGGCCGCCGAGGTCACCCCGCTGGCCCTGGCCGGCAAGGAGAAGTGGCCCGGCATGTACTACTGGGCGTACCTGGCGATGCGCACCGCCGGCGCGGAAGCCCTCCAGAAGGCCTACGACAACAAGGACTTCACCGGCGCCCCCTTCGTCGAGGCGGGCGAGCACCTGGAGGAACTCGTCGGACTCCAGCCGTTCCAGAAGGGGTTCCTCGGCGCCGCCTACTCCTCACCCACCGGCCAGGCCGCCACCGTCGGCAACGGCAAGGCGGCGATGGAGCTCATGGGCCAGTGGGCGCCCACGGTGCAGGCCGACGCGGGCAAGGGCCTCGGCAAGGACCTCGGCTTCTTCCCGTTCCCCGCGGTCGAGGGCGGCAAGGGAGCCATCACCGAGGTGTTCGGCGGAGGCGGGGGGCACGCCCTGCGCCGGGGCGCCCCGCAGGAGGCCGTCGACTTCCTCAAGTTCTTCGCGTCCGAGGCGACCGACCTGGAACTGGTCAAGAAGACCGGCGTCCTGCCCGTGGTCCCCGCGGCCGAGAGAGCCATCGCCGACCCCAACATCAAGGCCGTACAGGCCCAGCTGAAGGCGGCCACCGGCTTCCAGCTCTACCTCGACCAGGCCTACGCGCCCGCCGTCGGCCAAGAGGTCAACGACAGTGTGGCGGCTCTCATCGCCGGCTCCAGGTCGCCCGGACAGGTCGCCCAGTCGATCACGAAGACCGCGAAGGAAGAGCAGTAGCCGGCGATGACCTCCACGTTCCTGCCGGACAAACGGACCGGCCCCGGCGCCGGTTCCCCGCCGCCGGCCGCCGGCCCACGGCCCTCGGGGCGGGCCCGGCGACGCGCGCTGCACTGGCTCACCGCGGCCGGCTTCCAACTCCCGGCCCTGGTGCTGTTCATGGGGCTCGTGCTGCTGCCGATGCTGTTCGCCCTGTACGCCGCGTTCTTCCGCTGGGGCGGCTTCGGCATGCCCTCCGACTACATCGGCGGCGAGAACTTCAGCCGGCTCCTCCAGGACGACGTCTTCCTCGGCGACCTGTGGCGCTGCCTGCTCCTGGTGGTGCTGTCACTCGCAATCCAGCTGCCGTTCGCGCTCGCCATGGCCGTGCTGCTCAACCAGCGGATGCGCGGCCGGGCCGTCTACCGGATGCTGTTCTTCGCCCCCTACGTCCTGTCCGAGGCCATCACCGGAATCCTCTTCGGCATGATCTTCGCCCCGGACGACGGCTTCGCCGACCAGGTCCTCGGCAAGGTCGGCCTGGAAGGGCTGGGCGGGGAGTGGTTCGCGGATCCGTCCACCGTCATGGCGACCGTCTTCCTGGTCATGACCTGGAAGTACTTCGGCTTCCACATGATGCTGTATCTCGCCGGGCTCCAGGCCGTCCCCCGGGAACTGACCGAGGCGGCGCTCATCGACGGGGCGAGCGCCTGGCAGCGGTTCCGCAACGTCACCCTGCCGCTGCTCGCACCCACCCTGCGCATCAGCGTGTTCCTGGCGGTCATCGGGTCGATCCAGCTCTTCGACCTGGTGTGGGTCACCACCGCGGGCGGTCCCGACCACCGCTCGGAAACCATGGCCGTGACCATGTTCCAGTACGGCTTCAAGCGCTACCAGGTCGGCTACGCCAGTGCGATCAGCGTGGTCATGTTCGGCATCAGCCTCGTCTTCGCTCTCGCCTACCAGCGGTTCGTGCTCCGGCGCGATCTCGAAGGGGCCACCACGACCATGCGGGGGGACGGAAAGTGACCGCCAGTCGGAAGACCCGTGAAGGCGGCAGGACCTGGGGCCTGCACCTCGTCCTCACCGCCGTGGGCGCGGTCATGGCCGTCCCCCTGCTCTACGCCGTGCTCTCCGGCTTCAAGACCACCGACGAGCTCTCGCGCAACCCGGTCGGTCTGCCGGAGTCGTGGGTGACCTCCAACTACGCCCAGATCCTCGGCTCGGGCGACTTCTGGCGGCTGATCGGCAACAGCACGCTGATCGCGGTGGGCACGACCGTCCTGATCGTCGCCGTCTCCGCCCTGTCGGCGTTCTCCTTCGCGCGGTTCGCCTTCCGGGGCCGGGAGGCGCTGTTCACGCTGTTCACCATGGGGCTGATGTTCCCCTTCGCGGTGGCGGCCCTGCCGCTGTTCCTGCTGCTGCGCTCCCTGGACCTGCTGGACAACCCCCTCGGCGTGATCCTCCCGCAGGCCGCCTTCGGACTGCCCATGACGATCATCATCCTGCGCGGCTTCTTCCGGCAGATCCCCGGCGAGCTGGAGGAGGCGGCCACGCTCGACGGGTGCAGCTCCTTCGGCTTCTTCTGGCGGGTGCTGCTGCCCATGGCCCGGCCCGCGCTCGGCACCGTCTCCGTGCTGGCCGTCGTCACCAGCTGGAACAACTTCTTCCTGCCGCTGCTGGTGTTCACCGACGCGCAGTGGTGGACGCTGCCGATCGGCGTCCAGCAGTTCCAGGGGCAGTACTCCGCCGAGTACGCCAAGGTCTTCGCCTATCTCGTGCTGGCCATGGTGCCCGCGCTCGCCTTCTACTCGGTTGCCGAGCGTCAGCTCGTCGGCGGCCTCACCGCCGGCGCCACCAAGGGCTGACGCGCTCCGTCAACGTACGGCTCTGCCCACCCACCTGTCGTGAGGAGTCGCACCATGCGCACCACCCGTCTGAGACTCGCCGGCGCCGTCGCCGCGCTCCTGGTCGCCGCCGGCCTCGCAGCCGGCACCCCCGCCCAGGCCGACCACCAGCAGCCCACCCTCGCCGACCTCGCCCAGCGGCACGGCCGCTACTTCGGCAGTGCCACCGACAACCCCGAGCTCGTGGACGGGCCCTACAAGGCCCTGCTCGGCAGCGAGTTCGACCAGATCACACCCGGCAACGGCATGAAGTGGTACGCGACCGAGCCCCAGCAGGGCGTCTTCGACTTCTCCCAGGGCGACGAGATCGTGAACCTCGCCCGGGCCAACCGGCAGAAGGTACGCGGCCACACCCTGGTCTGGCACAGCCAACTGCCCGAATGGCTCACCAGCAGGGAGTGGACGGCCCCGGAGCTGAGGGCCGTACTGAAGAAGCACATCCAGACGGAGGTACGGCACTACCGGGGCAAGGTGTTCGCCTGGGACGTCGTCAACGAGGCGTTCAACGAGGACGGCACGTACCGGGAGTCGGTCTTCTACAAGACGCTCGGCCCCGGTTACATCGCCGACGCGCTGCGCTGGGCGCACCAGGCCGATCCGCGCGTCAAGCTGTACCTCAACGACTACAACATCGAGGCGACCGGCCCGAAGAGCGACGCCTACTACCGGCTGGCCAAGGAGCTGAAGGCCGCGGGCGTCCCGCTGCACGGCATCGGCCTCCAGGCCCATCTGGCCCTCCAGTACGGCTATCCGGCCACCCTGGAGGACAACCTCCGCCGCTTCTCCCGGCTCGGCCTCGACACCGCGCTCACCGAGGTCGACATCCGGATGGAGCTGCCCGCGACCGAGGAGAAGCTGGCGCAGCAGGCCGAGTGGTACGCCGACCTGACCAAGGCGTGCCTGGCGGTACGCCGGTGCGTCGGCATCACCCTGTGGGACTACACCGACAAATACTCGTGGATCCCGGCGTTCTTCCCGGGCGAGGGCGCGGCCCTGCCGTGGGACGAGGAACTCCGGCGGAAGCCGGCGTACTTCGCGCTGCGTGAGGCGCTCGGCGGGAGGTAGCCGGGGCTGACGGCGCCTCCGGCGGCAGGGGGCGCCGTCGGCACGCGGTCAGCGCTCCTGCCGGTCCAGCAGCGCGGCGAGCTGCTGCGCGGTGAGCGGCCCACCGTCGCGTACGGGCCTGCCGATGTCGGACGGCCAGACGGGTCTGACACGAGCGACGAAGTCCGCGAAGTCCTTCCGCAGGTACCGCGGATCGGACGGCTTCAGCCGGACCTGCTGACGGCGGTCCGCCCACCAGACCTCGAAATCAGTGACGGTGCCTTCGGCGGGCCATTCCTCCGCCCGCCCTGGCAACAGCAGGACGTCGACGAAGCCCCCGACGCCCAGGCCGACATCCACGAAGATCCCGATCGCCCCGGGGCTGGGCACCTTCACGACCGTGCCCCGCAAGACCTGCCCGTAGCGCAATCTCCCCCGAATCCGCTCCCACTCCGCATCCGTAGCCACACGGCAATTCTCGCAGCCGCCCGGCTCAGGCCGGAGGTGCGGTGCTGGCCCGTACCACCAGGTCGGTGCCCAGTTCCACCCGCGGTGAGTCCGGCTGTTCGTCGCGGGTCAGCCGGAGCACCGTGCGCACGGCCAGTTTGCCCATGTCGGCCAGGGGCTGGCGGACCGTCGTCAGCGGCGGGGCCGACCAGCGGACTTCCGGAAGGTCGTCGAAGCCGACCACACTCATGTCCTGCGGCACCCGCAGCCCGCGCCGGCGCAGCGCCTCGATCGCGCCGAGTGCCATCTGGTCGCTGGCCGCGAACAGGGCGGTCGGCGGCTCGGGGAGGTCGAGCAGGGCGGCGCAGGCGGTGAACCCCGATTCGGGGCGGAAGTCGCCGGGGACGACGAGGGACGCGTCCGGCGTGATGCCGGCGCCCTCCAGGGCCGCGCGGTAGCCGTCCAGACGGGCCCGGGAGCACAGCAGACGGGGCGGGCCGGCGATCAGGCCGATCCGGCGGTGGCCGAGGGACAGCAGGTGCTCGGTGGCCGCCAGGCCTCCCGACCAGTTCGCCGCGCCGATCGTGGGGGCGTCCAGGGCGGGGGAGCCCGCCGGGTCGACGACCACCAGGGGCACGCCGAGGATCCGCAACTCCTCGTGCAGCGTGGGCTCCAGGGCCGATGTCACGAGGATGACGCCGTCGGAGGCGCGGGCCCTGAGGTTGCGCATCCACTCCCGGGCGTCGCCCGAGCGCCCGTGGATGGCCGACACCACCGTGCCCACCCCGGCTGCGTGCGCGACCTCCTCCACCCCGCGGATGATCTCCACGGCCCAGGGGCTGTCGAGGTCGTTGAAGACCAGGTCGAGCAGGGCGGCACGGGCGCCGGGGGCCGCGGGACGCCTGCGGTAGCCGTGGCGGCGCAGGAGGTCCTCGACCCGGGCCCGGGTCTGCGGCGACACGTCGGACCGGCCGTTGACGACCCGGGACACCGTCGGTACGGACACGCCGGCCTGCCGGGCGATCTCCGTGATCGTGACCTTGCCCTCGGCGTCGGCCCCACCTGCTCCCACTTGCCCACCTCCGTCGACGGGTGACCGCGAAACTTCCAGGAGTCTTCCGGAAAACGGGCATCCGTGGGAAGGCGTACGAGCCGGGAACGGCACGTCGCGAGGGGTGACGGTGAGTGACGTCCCCCGGACATGCGTCGGGGCCGGTTCGCAGGGTGTCCTGCGGCCGGCCCCTCAAGTGTGCCGGCGGGGCGTCGCCCCGCCGCGCGGCCTCAGGCGGCCGTCATCACCTGGCCCGCCAGCGGACGGTGCGGGGCGATGGCCCGGCCGTCCGGCAGGAGTTCGCCGGTGTCCTCGAAGAGCACCACGCCGTTGCACAGCAGGCTCCATCCCTGCTCCGGGTGGTGCGCCACGAGGCGGGCGGATTCCCGGTCGGCGGATTCCGCTGAGGGGCACTGGGTCTGGTGCTGGCACATGGGTGGGATCTTTCGCTGGGTCGAGATGGACGATGAGACTGAGTTGTCCGAGTCGGCTGTCGTGTCTGTTCCGCGGCTAGAAGTGTCGTTCATGGCCGCCCCCCGTTGTGATAAGTCGTCGGAACCCAGTGTTGCCCCACGGGCGTCAATCCGCAGGGATTTCGCGGCACCGCTTCTCACAGGTTCATGACGCGTCACCCGCGCGGACGGTTCATCCCAACTGCACTGTCCCTTTGGGTGGTTCGCGGTGGCCGAATGGGGCTAGTCCGCTCGGGCGGCATCCCTTTCCGGCTCGTACGAGCTGTTAGTTGCTCGTACGAGCGATCGTGTGAGGGGTAAAGCGATCGTGTGAGCGACCGGGCGCACCATTGACGCCGGACGGAGAAATGAACGACCCCGCCGCCGTAATTCGGCGGCGGGGTGCGAGGGGCTGCGCGGCGCTTCAGGCTGGTGAGCCGAGCAGTCTGGTGGGAGTCACCCGGTGGGTCAGCACCGGGAGGAGTTCGGCGACGCGGTGCGGGCGATGGGCCGCGATGCCGGGAGGTGCGGGCGCCAGTGGGACGAGCAGGTCGGTGGCGGCGGGGTGGCCGGCGGCACCGTCCGCGGTGCAGTCCTCGTGCAGCCAGAGCGTCAGCATGTACAGGCCGGGCACCGACAGCAGGCGGGGCTGGTACGACTGCGGCATCGTCTCCGCCTGGCGCAGGGCGCGTTCGGTGGACGTGATGTACGGGCCCTCGAAGAAGTGGGAGAAGGTCCAGCCGTCGGGAGTCAGCATGGTCTCCGCCGCGGCCACGGCGTGGTCGCCGCAGCGGATCAGGAAGCGCCACCCGGCCAGCCGGGTCGCGGACACGCCCTCGGCCGTCACGTGGTCGAGGACGTGCACGGGCAGGGGGAGCTCGGGTGTGGCGGGTCCCTGGGTGCCGAGCAGGGAAGGTGTTCGGGCTTCGCGGACCGCGGTGGGAGAGGAGAGCGCGGTGAGGACGGAACGGAGTGCGGGCGCGGGAGCCGGAGGGACATGCAGCGGCATGGTGGGTCGCCTCTCATTCAAAGGCACGGTGGCGCGAGGGCGGGGGCGGACGGCGCTGTCAGCTCACGAGGGTCAGAGAGGCAGGGGCCGGGGTCATGAGAACGCGAGGGGGGTGGGGTCCGCGTCGCCTCGACGGCAGGACCCATCGACCGTGGGCGCCAACCTTCTGCCTTGTTCGCGGAGTTTATACGACACGGGTTCAGACTGTGTTTCGTCTAGCCGTTTCCGGTGAGTAGAACAAGGATACATTCGGTCGGCGATACGCGAGAATCATCCTGATTTCAGGTGGGGGTGCACTGCGGTGACCTCGGCGAATGCCCGCGAACCGGTCGGCCCATTCTCGTCGGCGTTTTTCACGAGTTCCTGGGGCCCTGAAACCTGTCCTGTGCGTCATGCCGAGTGAATGTGCCACCGGTCACTCGTGACCAGCGTAACGGCCGACGGGTCCGGCCGGGACGTTATCGATCGCTTTGGCTGGGCATCCTCCACCTGACCGGGACCCCGGCGGCCCTGGATCCTGGCCCGCAACACCGAGGAAGGACGTTCGATGGGGGAGAAGGTCGCGGCAGGCCGGTTCGACCTGGCCGATCGCCAGCGCTACCGCGACAAGCTGCGTCAGTGCCTGACCGGCTTGGAGCGACTCCTGGCGGAGAAGCGGTTCGATCGCCCCAGGAACCTCATGGGGCTGGAGATCGAGCTGAATCTCGCGGGCGCCGACGGCATGCCGAAAATGTTGAACGGGCAAGTCCTCGAACGCATCGCGAGCCGTGATTTCCAAACAGAACTCGCCATGTTCAATCTGGAAGTCAACATTCCCCCACACCGTCTGGGGGGCCGGGTATTCGACCGCCTCGCAGAAGAACTCCGTACGTCACTGGCATATGCCGACCGGAAAGCCGGCGAGGTCGACGCCGGTATTGTGATGATCGGTATTCTGCCGACTCTCGACCGTGACGACCTGGTGTCGTCGAACCTCTCCGACGTCGACCGGTACACCCTCCTCAACGACCAGATCGTGGCCGCCCGCGGCGAGGAGTTCACCCTCGACATCGACGGCGTGGAGCACCTGAGCTGCACCTCCAAGTCCATCGCGCCGGAGGCCGCCTGCACCTCCGTGCAACTGCACCTCCAGGTGACCCCGGCCCGCTTCTCCGACGTGTGGAACGCCGCCCAGGCGGTCGCCGCCGCGCAGATCGCCGTCGGCGCCAACTCGCCCTTCCTCTTCGGCCGTGAGCTGTGGCGCGAGTCGCGGCCCCCGCTGTTCCAGCAGTCCACCGACACCCGCCCGCCCGAGCTCCAGGCCCAGGGCGTCCGGCCGCGCACCTGGTTCGGGGAGCGCTGGGTCACCTCGGCGTACGACCTCTTCGAGGAGAACCTGCGCTACTACCCGGCCCTGCTGCCGATCTGCGACGACGAGGACCCGCTGAAGGTGCTCGACCAGGGCGGCACGCCGTCGCTCGCCGAACTCGTCCTGCACAACGGCACGATCTACCGCTGGAACCGCCCGGTCTACGGCATCGCCGACGGCGTTCCGCACCTGCGCGTGGAGAACCGCGTCCTGCCGGCCGGGCCGACGGTCATCGACGTCATCGCCAACGCGGCCTTCTTCTACGGCGTCGTCCGGGCCCTCGCCGAGGAGTCCCGGCCACTCTGGACGCGGCTGCCGTTCGAGGCGGCCGCCGCCAACTTCGACGCCGCGTGCAAGGAAGGCATCGACGCCCGCTTCACCTGGCCCCGGCGCGGCCGCTACAGCGGCACCACCCAGGTCGACGCCGTGAGCCTGATCCGCGACGAACTGCTGCCGCTCGCCGAGGCCGGACTGGACGCCTGGGGAGTCGAGCCGGCCGACCGTGATCTGTACCTGGGCGTGATCGAGGAGCGGTGCCGCCGCAGGGTGAACGGGGCGAGCTGGCAGGCCGCCACGTTCCACAAGGCACTGGACGCGGGCCTCTCCCGGGACGACGCGCTGGCCGCCACGACCCGGCGGTACCGCGAGCTGATGCACAAGGGCGACCCGGTCCACACCTGGCCGGTGGGACCGCCGGAGCCGGTGTCGCCGGACTGACCGCCGCCGTCGGGGTGACGTCCCCCTGCCGCCATACTGATCCGACACGTCGGTGAAGTGGAGGCAGGTGTGCAGGCGGAGGCGAGCCCGGCGGGCGGTTCCATTCCCCAGCAGGGGCTCTCACGGCGGATGCTCCGCAACGAGACGCTGCTGGTCCTCGCGCTGTCGCTGGGCGCGAGCGGAGTGTCCGCGCTGATCAGCTTCATCGGGTCGGTCACCAAGCCGGGCGGCCTCAAGGACCAGGCGGCCACGATGAACGCCTCGGCCGCGCCGGGCCGGCCCTGGCTCGACCTCGCCTGGCAGCTCTTCGGCATCACCACGGCGCTCGTTCCCGTCGCGCTCGTCGCGCACTTCCTGCTCCGCGAGGGCGCGAGCCTGCGCACCATCGGCTTCGACCGCACCCGGCCGTACTTCGACCTCGGCCGCGGGGCGGCGATCGCGGCGGTGATCGGCAGCACCGGCATCGCCTTCTACCTCGCGGCCCGCGGGCTGGGCTTCAACCTCACCGTGGTGCCGGAAGCGCTGCCGCCGGTGTGGTGGAAGTATCCGGTGCTGATCCTCGCGGCGATCCAGAACGCGGTGCTGGAGGAGGTGATCGTCGTCGGTTACCTGCTGCGGCGCCTGGACCGGCTGGGCTGGACCCCCGCGGCCGCGCTGGCCGGCAGCGCCGTGCTGCGCGGCTCGTACCACCTCTACCAGGGCATCGGCGGCTTCATCGGAAACATGGTCATGGGCGTCGTCTTCGTCTACCTCTACCGGCGCTGGGGGCGAGTCGGCCCGCTCGTGGTGGCCCACTCGCTGCTCGACATCGGGGCGTTCGTCGGGTACGCGCTGCTGGCGGGCAAGGTGGGCTGGCTGCCGACGGCGTGACGCACCACGAAAGGGGGCGTACGACTCTGTCGTACGCCCCCTTCCCGTTCCTCAGGCCAGCAGGTCGCCTTCGATGACGGTGACGGCCCTGCCGGTCAGCAGGGTGCGGTCGCCGCGCAGCTTCGTCCGGACGCGGCCGGAGCGGGGGGAGGCCTGGAGCCCGGTGAGTCCGGAGCGGCCCAGGCGCTCGGACCAGAACGGGGCCAGGGCGGTGTGGGCACTGCCGGTCACCGGGTCCTCGTCGATGCCCACGTTCGGGAAGAAGCAGCGCGAGACGAAGTCGTAGCCCCGGGCGGGGTCCTCGGCGCGGGCGGTGGCGATGAGGCCGCGCTCGGAGTGGGCGGCGAGGGCTTTCAGGTCGGGGCTGAGGCCGTGCACCGTCTTCTCGTCGGCGACCTCGACGAGCAGATCGCCCACCTTCGGGCCGGTGTCGAAGGCCGTGAGCGGTTCGGCGCCCAGCGCCTCGGCCAGGCCGCCGGGCGGGTCGACGCGGGTGAGCGGGGCCGTCGGGAAGTCCATGGTCACGGAGCCGTCCCCGGCGGGTGTGGCGACGAGGACGCCGCTGCGGGTGGCGAAGCGCACGGGGCCCTCGTGGGCGCCGGTCGTGTGCAGCACGTGGGCGGTGGCGAGGGTCGCGTGGCCGCACATCGCGACCTCGGTGGCCGGCGTGAACCAGCGCAGCGCCCAGTCGGCCTCGGCCCCCTCGGGGAGCGGGTGGGCGAAGGCCGTCTCGGCGTGGTTGACCTCCAGGGCGACGTTCTGGAGCCAGGTGTCGTCCGGGAAGGAGTGGGCGCCGGTCAGGAGCAGGACCCCGGCCGGGTTGCCGGAGAAGGGGCGATCGGTGAAGGCGTCGACGATTCGGATGCGCATGCCCCGACGCTAGGGCTCCCACGAAGCCGCAGGCCAAGGCCAATTCACGGGGGCTGGACCGATTCTGCCGCCCGGGCTTCGCCGGGAGGGCCTTGTCGTTCGAGCTTCACCGATATATCGTTGAAGCATCGCGACAGATCAACGATGGAATGGAGAGTGGTTGCGATGCGTACCCACGGATTCGAGCGTGGACATGGACACGGTGGCCCGCACCACGGTCGGGGCGGCTTCGAAGGGCTGCGTGCGGCCTTCGGTCCGTTCGGGCCGGGCGGCCCCGGCTGGGGCGGGCCCGGCGGACCGGGCTTCGGTCCCGGCCCCTGGGGCGGACGAGGACGCGGGGGGCCGAGGGGAAGGGCACGGCGCGGTGACGTGCGCGCCTCGATCCTGGCCCTGCTGAAGGACCGGCCGATGCACGGCTACGAGATGATCCAGGAGATCGCCGAGCGCAGCGGCGGGGCGTGGAAGCCCAGCCCCGGCTCGGTCTACCCGACGCTCCAGCTGCTGGAGGACGAGGGGCTGATCACCAGTGCGTCCGAGGGCGGCAAGAAGCTGTTCTCACTCACCGAGGCGGGCCGCGAGGCTGCCGAGGAGGGGCCCGAGGCGCCTTGGGAAGAGGCCTCCCGCGGGGTCGACTGGGAGGCCCTGGGGGAAATCCGCCAGGCCGGCTTCGGTCTGATGGAGGCCTTCGGGCAGGTCTGGAGGACGGGAAGCAAGGAGCAGCGGGAGAAGGCGCTGGCCGTCATCAACGAAGCTCGTAAGAAGCTGTACCTCATCCTCGCCGACGAGGACTGAACCTCGTAGCGGGAAGGCGCCCCCGGTTTGTTCCGGGGGCGCTTGTGCGTGCCGGGGCCGGACTCAGGTCACGAGACCGTCCAGCCTGCGCAGTGACTCGTGCAGGGCCGCCGTGGCCGAGTCCTTCAGCTTGCCCGCCATCAGGGACACCGTCGCGCCCGTGAACTCGCCGTCGATGCGGACCCTCGTGGCGTCGCCGTCGGGTGTGAGGGTGTAGCGCGTCGCCACCGTGACGGCCATCGGGCCCTTGCCGCGGATCGCCAGCACGCGTGCCGGTTCCAGTGCCTCGACGGTCCACGCCACCTCGGCCGGGAAGTTCATGAGCCGCATGTTCTCCTGGAACGTCGCACCCACCTCCAGGGGCTCGGGGCCGCCCGACGGGAAGCTCGTATGGGTCGCGTTCCACTCGCTGTGGGAGGACCAGTCCGTGAGCCTGGCCCACACCTTCTCGGCCGGTGCCCCGATACGTGCCTCCGCGCTGACTTCGGCCATGCGACCACCTCTTCGTGTCGGGGCTGGGTGTCGCGGAACGTAGCCGTGGCGGCCGCAATGTTCAATACTGACGAACTGTCAGGTGCGAGGCCTCCGTCCGAGTCTGTCTGATCTCCTCCCTAAGGAGGAGATTCCGCTCACTGAGGTCCACTCCCCGTGGGACGCGAAAATGCTTCCCGCCGGGGATGACCCGGGCCCGCGGGACTGGTGGGGTAGAGGACGTGCAACCCCTTATCCCCCGGCAGTCGGCCCATGAGCACGGCATTCAGCGCGTGGACAACGATGCCAGGCTCAGTGACGAGCTGGCGTCGGTGGTCGGCGGTGCCCGGCGCCGGGCCGTCCGGGACGGGGACCGGCAGATCGACACCGCCCATCTGCTCCACTCGCTGCTGGAGTCCGACCCCGAGGCGCGTTCCGTCTTCGGGGAGGGACCGCAGATCGCGCGGCTGCTCGGCTATCTCGTCCAGCGCAGCATCGGCTACGGCCTGCGCTGGCAGAGCGGCGTCGAGGACTCGGGCGCCGTCCCCGTGGTGACGGAGACGGCGGGATTCTCCCCGCTCGCCGCCGCGTGCATGGAGGACGCCTGCGAACGCGCCGCCGTTCGCGGCGGACCGGCCCGTGGCACCGACCTGCTCGCGGCGATCGTCGCCGACCCGCAGGCCCGTGCGGTCGAGGTGCTCGAACGGGCCGGCGTCGACCCGCGCGAGGTGACTGCCCGGCTCGACGACCGGTCCGGCCGCTCCGGGGAGTGCGGCGAAGCCACCTGCTGAGCGGTGGCGTGAGCAGGTATCCCCGTCCAGGCAGTGAGACAGGTGCCATAGGGGATGACGCTCCTGTCGCGGCCTGCCATCATGTGCCGGTGCGTACCTCTGACAGCAGCGTGAGCGGACGCGGCAGGGGTGTGGGGCTCGGCCTCGCGCTCCTGTCCGCGGTGGCCTTCGGCGGATCCGGTGTCGCGGCCAAGCCGCTGATCGAGGCGGGCCTGGACCCGCTGCACGTGGTCTGGCTGCGCGTGGCCGGGGCTGCCCTGGTCATGCTGCCGCTCGCCGTGCGCCATCGCGCGCTGCTGCGGCGGCGCCCCGGCCTGCTCGCCGGGTTCGGGCTGCTCGCCGTCGCCGGTGTCCAGGCCTGCTACTTCGCGGCCCTCTCCCGCATCCCCGTCGGAGTGGCGCTGCTCATCGAGTACCTGGCACCCGCGCTCGTGCTCGGCTGGGTGCGGTTCGTGCAGAAACGGCCCGTGACGCGGGCCGCGGCCGTCGGTGTCGTGCTCGCGGTCGGCGGACTCGCCTGTGTCGTCGAGGTGTGGTCGGGCCTCGGCTTCGACGCCCTGGGACTGCTGCTCGCGCTCGGCGCGGCCTGTTGCCAGGTCGGCTACTTCGTCCTGTCCGACCAGGGCAGCGACGCCGGGGAGGAGGCGCCCGACCCGCTGGGCGTCATCGCCTACGGGCTGCTCGTCGGCGCGGCCGTGCTGACCGTCGTCGCCCGGCCCTGGACCATGGACTGGTCGGTGCTCCAGGGCACCGCGAGCATGGACGGCAGGCCCGTCGCCGCCGCCGTCCTGCTGGCGTGGATCGTCCTCGTCGCCACCGTCGTCGCCTACGTCACCGGTGTGGTCTCCGTGCGGCGGCTCTCCCCCCAGGTCGCGGGCGTCGTGGCCTGCCTCGAAGCGGTCATCGCCACCGTCCTGGCCTGGGTCCTGCTCGGCGAGCACCTCTCGGCACCGCAGATCGCCGGTGGGGCGATCGTGCTGGCGGGTGCCTTCATCGCGCAGTCGTCGACGCCCTCGAAGGGTTCCGCGCAGCCGGTGGCGAGCGGCGGCCCCGAAAGGGAATTGTCCCGGCGCGGAACCAGCGCATAGGGTGTCGATCATGCCTTCGAACGCACTCGTTCTTCCGCCTCCGGCCGTCTGAGGCGGGCCCTCCGGACACCGCGCCCGGCGATTCGCCGCCGCGCAGAACGGTGCTGCCCGCAGACGAAGTCCGTGGACCCCTGATCCGACCGATCCGGGGTTCTTCCCGAACTTCCGCGCACCTGCCGCCGCTTGTCGTGCGGTGTGCCGTGCGCGTCTGCGGAGAGAACGCGTGTCGAACACTGCCTTCGGCCTGCCCGTCGGGCGAGGCCTCCTCTATCTGATCGTCGCCGGTGTCGCCTGGGGCACCGCGGGCGCGGCCGCCTCCCTGGTCTACCGGGCCAGTGACATGGGGCCCGTCGCCCTTTCCTTCTGGCGCTGCGCCGCCGGTCTCGTGCTGCTGCTCGCCGTCCGCCCGCTGCGGCCCCGCGCCGGAACTCCCGTGCGTGAACCGCTCGGCCGCCGGGCGCTGCGGGCCGGAGTCACCGGGCTGGGGCTCGCCGTCTTCCAGACGGCGTACTTCGCGGCCGTCTCCGCCACCGGCCTGGCCGTGGCCACCGTCGTCACTCTGGGGGCGGGGCCCGTGCTCATCGCGCTCGGCGCCCGGCTGACCCTGGCCGAGCGGCTCGGCAGGGGCGGAGCCCTCGCCGTCACGGGCGCCCTCGCCGGCCTCGCGGTCCTCGTCCTCGGGGGAGGGGGCACGACCCTGCAGCCCGTGGGTGTGCTGCTGGCGCTGCTGTCCGCGGCCGGGTACAGCGCCATGACCCTCCTCACCCGCCGGTGGGGCCGCGACGGCGGGACCGACGCGGCGCGGACGACCGCCGAGGCCTTCGCCGTCACGAGCCTGTGCCTGCTGCCGTTCGCCCTGGCGGAGGGACTGCTGCCGCACACCGAGGAGCCCGGCCGGCTCCTGCTCCTGCTGGTCTACGTCGCCGCCGTCCCCACCGCGCTCGCCTACGGCCTCTACTTCGCGGGCGCGGCCGTCGTGCGGTCCGCCACCGTCTCGGTGATCATGCTGCTCGAACCGGTGAGCGCGGCGGTGCTCGCCGTCGTCCTGCTCGGCGAGCACCTCACGGCGGCGACGCTGGCCGGGACCCTGCTGATGCTGGGCTCGGTGGCGGGCCTCGCGGTGGGGGAGGCGCGAGGCTCCCGGACGCGCGAGGAGGCGGTGACGGTCGTGTGACGCCGTGACGGCCGGGTGAGGCGGCAACGGCCGCGTGAGGCGGTGACGGCCGTGTGGCGCGGGGCCGCGACCTAGGCTTCCTGCCTGCGCAGGAGGTGGTCGCGAGCCCTCGCGTCACCCGGGCCGCCGCGGGCCGCGAGGCCCGCGGCGATCCGGTCCCGGACTTCGGCCGGCCGGTGGTTCGCGTACTTGAACTTCGCCCGAACGTCCGTCACTTCGAGGCGCAGGACGCGAATGCCGGCGAGCATCCTGCCGTACGGGGCCTCACCCGCCGCAGCCCGTGCGGAGCCGCCCCGCGGCTGGAAGTGGTCGACCTGGCGGTTGAGCAGCGCGGCCTTCTCCGCCGGGTCGTCCACGACCTGGGCGCGGCAGCGGAGCTGTACGGCCGTGTAGAAGCTCGTCGGGGTGCCGTGCTCGGGCGGGACGTCCGGGGCGGCCTGCCAGGGCCCGGGTACGAACACGTAGTCGTCGACCACGCTCAGCAGGACGTCCGGGCAGGCCTCCAGCGCGGGCCAGAGCGGGTTCGGACGGGCGAGATGGGTGACGATCTCGTGGCTCCCGGCGTCGTAGGCGAAGTGCAGGGGCTGGACGTGGGGCGGTTCGCCCGGCGGGCCGTTGACGGCGAGCTGGCCGAAGTCGTGACCGGCCAGCCACTGCTGCCACTCCTCGTCGTCGCGGGGCGCGTCCCAGGGGTGGATCAGCATCACAGGGTCCCGAGGTAGCCGGGCAGTTCGGTGCCGGGGGCCAGGCCGGGGTCGGAGACCGGGGTGCCGTAGGTGCGCCGCACCGGGACGACACCGGCCCAGTGGGGGAGGGCGAGGTCCTCCGGTTCGTCGTTCACGCCGCCGGTGCGCAGCTTCGCGGATACCTCGTCCAGGTCCAGACGGATCACGGCGGTCGCGGCGAGTTCCTTCTTGTTGGCGGGGCGGGAGTCGGCGGAGCGGCCGGGCACGACGTGGTCGACCAGCGCGTCCAGGGCCTGCCGCTTCTCCTCGGGGTCCGTCACGTCGTGGGCGACGCCGTGCACCACGACGGAGCGGTAGTTGATCGAGTGGTGGAAGGCCGAGCGGGCCAGCACCAGACCGTCGACGTGCGTGACCGTCAGGCACACCGGAAGACCCGGGTCGGCCTGGCCGGCCGCCCGCAGCGGACGCGAGCCGGTGGAGCCGTGCACGTACAGCCGCTCGCCGACCCGGGCGTACAACGTGGGCAGCACGACCGGCGCGCCGTCGCGGACGAAACCGAGATGGCAGACGTAGGCCTCGTCGAGTATCGAGTGCACCAGGTCCTTGTCGTAGGAAGCCCGCGCCGGGGAGCGGGTGGGGACGGTGCGGTCGGTCGGGGTGTAGCCGGTCTCGGGCTGCGACGGCGTCTGCGCGGTCCCCTGCATGGCGCTCTCCATTGCACTAGTGCATACTTGGCTTTGTGCTAGGAGAGTATCCGATCAGTGGGCGTCGCGCAGCGGACATTTCCGCGAGCATTGAGCGTGCGGTGGGGGCCGGTGAGCTGCGGCCGGGGCAACTGCTGCCTCCCATGCGGGAGTTGGCGGAACGGCTGGGGGTGAACCCCAACACGGTCGCGGCCGCGTACCGGACCCTGCGCGAGCGCGGGGTCATCGAGACCGCGGGCCGACGGGGCAGCCGGGTACGGCCCGCGCCGCCGACGACCGGGCGGGATCACTTCCGGATGGACGTCCCCGAGGGCGTGCGGGACGTCGCGCAGGGCAATCCGGACCCGGCGCTGCTGCCGCCGCTCGCGGGCGCGTTCGCTGCGGCGGCCGCCGAGGGCGACCGGGCGCCCGTGCTCTACGGGGACACGGCCGTGGAGCCGGAGCTGGCCCGGATCGCGCGGGCCGGCCTCGATGCCGACGGGGTGCCGGAGGGGCCGGTCGCCGTGGTCTCCGGGGCGCTGGACGGCGTCGAACGGGTGCTGGCGGCCCACCTCAAGCCCGGCGACACCGTCGCCGTGGAGGACCCCGGCTGGGGCCGCACCCTTGATCTCGTGCCGGCGCTCGGACTGCGGACCGTCCCGGTGGGCGTCGACGACGAGGGGCCTCGCGCGGAGGACGTGCGCCGGGCACTGGAGGCCGGGGTGCGCGCCCTGATCGTGACGGACCGCGCGCAGAACCCGACCGGCGCGGCGGTGAGCGCGCAGCGCGCGCGTGCCCTGCGATCCGTGCTCCGGGAGCACCCGGAGGTTCTGCTGATCGAGGACGACCACGGGCACGGCATCGTCGACGTGCCCCTGCACCCGTTGGCCGGAGTCACCCGGCACTGGGCGTTCGTCCGTTCGGCGGCCAAGGCCTACGGCCCCGACCTGCGGCTCGCCCTGCTCACCGGGGACGCCCTCACCGTGGACCGGGTCCTCGGACGGCACCGGCTCGGACCGGGCTGGGTCAGCCGGCTGATGCAGCGGGCCCTGGTGCGGCTGTGGGCCGACGGCGCGGTGGACACGGCCGAGGTGGCGGCGTCGTACGGGTCGCGGCGGGACGCGCTGATCGACGCGCTCGAACGGCGTGGTGTCGCGGCGCACGGGCGCAGTGGCATGAACGTGTGGGTGCCCGTGCCCGACGAGACCGGCGCCGTCTCCCGGCTGCTGCACGCCGGCTGGGCCGTGGCCCCCGGAGCCCGCTTCCGGCTGGCCGCCCCGCCCGGCATCCGGGTCACCGTCTCCACGCTCGCCGGGGGCGAGATCGAGACGCTGGCCGACGCGATCACCTCGGCGGTCGGGCCCGCTCCGGCGCGGAGCTACGACTGAGACAGGGCCTCGGGCCGACGGTGGGGGCTCCTTGCCGGACGCTCCGCCGGACGGCCCGCCCGAGTCGTCGTCGGGCGGCCCGCCCGCGACGGGGCCGGGGCGCGGGCTGTGCGCGGAACCACGACCGGGTTGCGGCTTCCGGGTCCCGGACCGGCGCGCAGCCACGGCCATGGCCCCGGGCCTCCGCGGAGGCGGGCCGGCCGGGCTTTTCGAGCCGCGCGCAGTGAGGGGCGAACTACAGCTGAGGGCATCCGGCCTCCGTCGAGCTGGGAGGGAGAAGTCGCCAGGGGTTTCCGGACCCGCGAGGGGTGGCGACGGAGCTGCCACGTCACCCCTGACTCGCGCCCGGCCACGGCCGGGGCGGTGCCCGAGCGTTGGGTCCTGTGGGGCTGTTCCCGTGGAGCTGGGGCGCGGGCTCCGGTCGGGGTTTGGGGGGGCCGTGAGGGGCGGGGCTGAGGGGCGGCTGCGCTGGGCTTTGGCTGGTGGCGATCGCCGCCTTGGGCGTACTGGGTGCGGGCCCTCGTGTCGGGCTGTGGCTGGGGCGCTGCCCGAGCGTTGGTTCCTGTGGGGCTGTTCCCGTGGAGCTGGGGTGCGGGCTCCGGTCGGGGTTTGGGGGGCCGTGAGGGGCGGGGCTGAGGGGCGGCTGCGCTGGGCCTTGGCTGTTGGCGATCGCCGCCCTGGGCGTACTGGGTGCGGGCCTTCGTGTCGGGCTGTGGCCGGGGCGGTGCCCGAGCGTTGGGTCCTGTGGAGTTGCTGCCGTGGAGCTGGGACCGGAGCTCCGACCGGGGCTTGCCGGGCCGCGCGGGGCGGCGGATGAGACGCGGCGCAGGCCGGGCTCGCGCCCGGCTGCGGCCGGGGTGCCGCCCGGGCGTTGGGTCTCTGCGGGGCTGAACCCGCGGCAGCGGCCAGGGTGTTGGGCCCTGCGGAGCTACGGTCGAGATGTCCGGCGGGGCTTCGGGCGTATCTGGGTGAGGGCCGCCCCCGTCAGGACGATCACCGCGCCGACCGGGGTCGACCACGTGAGCGCCTCGCCGAGGAGAGCCACGCCCGCGGCCGTGGCGATGACCGGGATGAAGTACGTGACCATCTGGGCGGTCGTCGGGCCGACCTCGGCGACCAGGCCGTACTGGAGGAGCACCGCCAGTCCCGTGCCCAGTGCGCCCAGGGCGGCGATCGCCAGCAGCGGGCCGACGGACACGTGGGCGGGCAGGGTCGTGAACAGCGGGGTGACGACCGCCAGCTGGACCGTCGCGAGCAGCAACTGGGCACCGGTCATCGACAGGTGGGAGTTCCCGGTGCCGGCCAGGGTGCGGCGGACGTAGATCCAGCCGATCGGGTAGCTGAGGGAGCCGAGCAGGGCCAGTGCCGTCCCGGTGGCGTCCAGGCCGTGGAAGCCCTGCCAGGCTCCCAGCACCGTGAGCACCCCGAGGAAGCCGACGCCGAGCCCGGCGACCCGGACCCGGGTCGGACGGTCCTCCGACAGGGCGACCAGCGACAGCGCCATGCCCCACAACGGTGAGGTCGCGTTGCAGATGCCGGCCAAGGTGGACGGAATGGTCAGCTCGGCGTAGGCGAACAGCGAGAACGGCAGGGCGTTGAGCAGGAACGCGGCGACCGTCAGATGCCCCCAGACTCGCAGCCCGCGGGGCAGCCGCTCACGCCGCACCGCCATCGCGGCGGCCAGCACCGCCGTACCGAACAGCAGCCGCCCGAACGTCACCTGGAACGGCGCGTACGCCCCCGTGCCCACCTTGATGAGGAGGAAGCTGAAGCCCCAGATCAGGGACAGGGCGGCGAATCGGAGGCGCCAGTCGAGGCGACGGCGGGCCGGTGCGGACGGGGCGTCGGCGAGCCGGCCGGGCGGTGTGGTGACGGTGCTCATGTCAGCCACGATGTGGCACCGGAACCTTGTAGCACAATCGAGATTTCGCACTCGGTACTGCGTAGCATTGCTTACATGTTGAACCTGGAGCGCTTGCGCACCCTCGATGCCCTGGCCCGGCACGGCTCGGTCAGCGGCGCGGCCGAGGGGCTGCACATCACCACGTCCGCCGTCTCGCAGCAGCTCTCCAAGCTGGAACGGGAGGTCGGGCAGCAGCTCCTCGCCAAGAACGGCCGGGGCGTGCGGCTCACCGACGCGGGCCGGCTGCTCGCCGAGCACGCCGCGCGCATCCTGTCCCAGGTCGAACTCGCCCAGTCGGACCTGGAGGCACAGCGCGGCCAGGTCGTGGGCGAGCTCAGACTGTCGGCGTTCCCCACGGCCGCGCGGGGGCTGTTCCCTCACGCGCTGTCCGCGCTGCGCCGGCAGCACCCCGCGCTCCGGCTGCGCTCCTGCGAGCTCGAACCGGAGCTCGGCATCGCCGCAGTCGTGCGGGGCGACCTCGACCTCGCCGTGGTGCTCGACTGGTACAACAAGCCGATGGCCCTGCCCGACGGCTTGGTCAAGGCGTCGATCCTGGACGACCCGGCCGAGGTCGCCATGCCGGAGGCCCACCGGCTCGCGGCGCGCGAGGAGGTGGATCTCGCCGAGTTCGCCGACGACGAGTGGATCACCTGGGGCGAGGGCGAGTTCTGCCACGAGTGGCTGATGTTCACCCTGCGCTCCAAGGGCGTCGAGCCGATCGTCGGCCACCGCGCCGCCGAGAACCACACCCAGCTGGCGCTGGTCGCCGCAGGGCTCGGGGTGTGCATCGCCCCGGTGCTCGGCCGCCGTCCCGTGCCCGCCGGGGTCGTGACCGTGCCGCTGAGACAGCGCGTGCGGCGGCATGTGTACGTGGTCTGGCGCGCGGACGCGGACCGCCGCCCGTCGATCCGGGCGGCGGTGCAGGCCTTGCGGGCGGCGGGGGAGAGCGTCGGCTGACGTTCCGGGAGCGGCTGCTGCCCGGCCCTCGGCCGGCGCTTCGGAGGAGCGGCTACTGCCCGGACAGTTTGCGGAAGTCCCAGGAGACGATCTTCTCCGGAGTCAGCCGGATCCAGGCGTGACGGCCGTCGTGCGGCATCTCCTCCAGGCCGAAGTTCTTCCGCGCGAACAGCGTCTCAGGGACGTCGAGTTCGGCGCGCAGCTCGCCCGTGCGCGGTATCTCGCCCACGAACTCGACCGTGCCGGACAGCTCGGCGCCGCGCAGCTCGTCGTACTCCTCGCCGGTGTCGACCACGATCGCCACCCGCGGGTCGCGCCGCAGGTCGGTCCAGCGCTTGCTGCGCACGACCGAGTACAGCCACATCGACGCGCCGTCCCAGGCGAACCACAGCGTGCTCACGTGCGGTGCGCCGCCGGCCGAGACCGTGGCGACCCGGCAGGTGCGCTGGGTGGTCAGGAAGTCGTCCAGCTCGCCCGGCGTCATCATGATCTTCCGGCCCCTGCGCTGCTGCGTGACAGTCATGCGCCCCCTCTTTCTCCCACGTCGTGCCAGAGGAGATCCTCTGACATCACGTCAGAAAAGGATGGGTTCTCTTCCGTCCGTGCGCAATGGTGGTTACGCTCGCCCGCCCAGCCGCCGGTGACAGGGGGAACCGTGCCCTCGTACGAACCGCTCAGCCGACTCCTCGAACCGGGCACCACCGTCCTGCTCACCGTCGAGTGCCAGGAGGGCGTCGTCGGGGCGGACAGCGCCCTGCCCGAACTCGCCGAAGCGGCACGCGCCGGCGGTGCCCTCGCCAACGTCGCCCGTCTGGTCGCGGCCGCCCACGCAGGGGGCGTCCAGGTCGTGCACGCCGTCGCCGAGCGCCGCCCCGACGGCCGCGGGGCCAGCCGCAACGCCCGTCTCTTCCGTGCCGCCGCACGCCTGCCCGTCCAGCAGGTGGCCGGCACCCCGGCGGTGCGGGTGGCGGCCCCGATCGAGGTCGCCGAGGAGGACCTCGTCGTACGGCGGCTGCACGGGCTGTCACCCCTGACGGGCACCGACGTCGACCCGCTGCTGCGCAACCTCGGCTGCCGCACGCTGATCGTCACCGGGGTCTCGGCCAACGTGGCCGTGCCCAACGCCGTGTTCGACGCCGTGAACCGCGGATACACCGTCGTCGTCCCGGCGGACGCCATCGAGGGGGTGCCTTCCGACTACACCCCCGCGATGATCCGCCACACCCTCGCGTTGGTCGCCACGGTCGCGACCACGGACGAGGTACTGGCGTGCCTGGAGCGGCCGGGCGGAATCAGGCGAGCGTGATGGAGTCGCCGTTCACCGCCACCTTCTTCGCCTCCAGCGGCTTGACCGCGGGGCCCTTCTTCACACTGCCGTCGAGGACGGAGAACTGACTGCCGTGGCATGCGCAGGAGATGATGTCGTCCTTGAGGTCCACCATCGGACAGTTCTGGTGGGTGCAGATCGTCGAGAAGGCCTTGTAGTCGCCCGCGGCCGGCTGCGAGACCACCACCTTCTCGTCCTTGAAGATCTTGCCGCTGCCCTCGGGGATGTCGGTGGTCTTCGCGAGCGCCGCACCACCGGCTCCCGCTCCGGCGGACGAGCCGCCCCCTTCGTTCGTCGCGCCGCCGCCCTGTTCGGTGGACGGGTCGGACGCCTTGTCGTCCGACCCGCACGCCGTCAGCGCCACGGTGAGCCCCGCCGCGCCAACCGCCGCCACGACGGTGCGGCGGCTCGGTCCCGACATCGGCTGAACTGATTCGCTGGTCATGCTGACGTTCCTTCCGGGGGTTTCGTGATCTGCGGAGAGGTACGGCCCTTGCGGACCGGCTGTTCAGACCCTGCCGAAATCCTGGCCCGTTCGCGGAAGGACACGGGTAAAGCGGAGCTGTCGGTTGGCTGTCGGGTTCCGGCCCGGTGCCGCGAGGCCGTCGCCGTGACCGCCGCGAACGTCAGTAACCTGGGGCGATGCTCAAGGAAGTGATCGCGACCCGTTTCATCGCGCCCCTGCGCGAGGGCGGTTCGCTGCCCGGCCTGGTCGAGGCCGACGACTCCGGCACCTACGTCCTGAAGTTCACCGGTGCGGGGCAGGGCCGCAAGACCCTGGTCGCCGAGGTCGTCTGCGGTGAACTCGCCCGCCGGCTCGGGCTGCGGATGCCGCGCCTGGTCACCGTCGAGCTCGACCCGGAGCTGGGTCTGGGCGAACCGGACGAGCAGGTGCAGAGCCTGCTGAGGTCCAGCGGCGGCACCAACCTCGGCATGGACTTCCTCTCCGGCGCGCTCGGGTTCGACCCGCTCGCGTTCCCGGTGAGCCCCGAGGAGGCGGGCCGGGTGGTCTGGTTCGACGCGCTGGTCAACAACGTCGACCGGTCCTGGCGCAACCCCAACCTGCTGAGGTGGCGGGGCGAGTTGTGGCTCGTCGACCACGGCGCGACGATGATCTGGCACCACAACTGGCCCGGCGTGGACGCCTCCGCCGCCCGCCCGTACGACGCCTCCGACCACGCGCTGGCGTCCTTCGCGCCCGATGTCGCCTCCGCCGCCGCCGAGTTGGCGCCCCTGGTCACGGAGGAACTCCTCGCCGACGTCACCGCACAGATCCCGGAAGCCTGGCTCACGGACGAACCCGGCTTCGCCGCGCCCGACGACCTCAGACAGGCCTATGCGCGCCCGCTGCTCGCCCGGGCCGCCGTCATCCACGACCGCATCCAGGGGCTGAAGTGAACGACCGGCACATCATCAAGGGCGGACCGCGGGACCGCCACGTCTACGAATACGCCGTCCTGCGCGTGGTCCCGCGCATCGAACGCGGCGAATGCGTCAACGCCGGGGTGCTGGTCTACTGCCGCGCCGAGGCGTACGTCGGTGCCCGCACCCACCTCGACGAGGCCCGCCTGCTGGCCCTCGACCCCCGGGCCGACGTGGCCGGGGTCCGAGCCGCCCTGCGCGCCGTCGAAAGCCTCTGCGCGGGCGGCTCCGCGGCCGGCCAGGCGGCGTCCGACGACCCGGGCCGCCGCTTCCGCTGGCTCGTCGCACCCCGCTCCACGATCGTCCAGCCCGGCCCCGTGCACACCGGCCTGACCAGGGACCCGGCGGTGGAGGCCGAGCGGTTGCTGGACCTGCTGGTGCGGTGAGGACGCCCCGCGCGTCCGTCAGTGCCGGCGACGGCGCCTCACCAGGCAGCCGGCCGCGAGGACGGCACCCGCCGCGAAGGTCAGGCCGATCCCCGTCTCCCAGTCGCTCGGCCCCCAGGACACGGCGCCCCCGGCCCCACCCCGCACACCGCGGGAAGGGGCGGCGGACGCGGGCGCACCGGTGCCGGGGCCGGACGGACTCGCGGACCCGGACGGGCTGACGTCCCCGGACGGGCTGACGGACGGGCTCGCGGACGGGCTCGCCGATGGGGAGGGGCTCGCGGAGGCCGACGGCCGGACGGGGGAGATGACACCCGAGCCGACGCGGGGCAACGCCTCGCACGCGATGCCGTCGTCCGGACCCGGGTCCTCGTCGAGTCGGTGGGGGTCGCGCGGATCCGCCTCGAAGGCGGCCTGCGCGTCCTCCTGGAAGGCGAAATCACGGCAGTCCAGGTCCTGCCGGGCATGAGCGGGGTCGGCCAGCGGCACGATCGCGGCGATCGCGAACAGCGCGCCGATGGCACCGGTGCGACGGCGCATGGAGCGCCTCCCTTCCGGCCACGGTTGGCTCGCGCTCCGACGCTAGGCGCCGGGCGGTGCGGCGGCGCGTGTCCGTAGGCCGATCGGGTGTCCCGGAAGGTGCCGCCGGGCAAGGTGGGCCCGGGTGATGGATCACATGCCGCCCCCGGCCGTTGACACCGCGTGCCAGGGCTTCTAGCGTCACACCCACTGAAGGTACTAAGCGGTCGCTCACCTGAGGAGTAGCAGTCATGTCCACCACTGAGCAGCGGGTTGCCGTCGTGACCGGTGCCGCGCGCGGCATCGGTGCCGCCACCGCCGTACGACTGGCCGCCGAGGGCCGCGCGGTCGCCGTGCTCGACCTCGACGAGGCGGCCTGCAAGGACACCGTCGAGAAGATCACCGCCGCCGGTGGCAAGGCCATCGCCGTCGGCTGCGACGTCTCCGACGAGGCCCAGGTCGAGGCGGCCGTCGCGCGGATCGCCGAGGAGCTCGGCGCGCCGACGATCCTGGTCAACAACGCGGGCGTGCTGCGCGACAACCTGCTGTTCAAGATGAGCGTCTCCGACTGGGACACCGTCATGAACGTGCACCTGCGCGGCGCCTTCCTGATGTCCAAGGCCTGCCAGAAGCACATGGTGGACGCGGGCTTCGGCCGGATCGTCAACCTGTCGTCGTCCTCCGCGCTCGGCAACCGCGGCCAGGTCAACTACTCCGCCGCCAAGGCCGGCCTCCAGGGCTTCACCAAGACCCTCGCCAAGGAGCTCGGCAAGTTCGGCGTCACCGCCAACTCCGTCGCCCCCGGCTTCATCGCCACCGAGATGACCAAGGCCACCGCCGACCGTGTCGGCATGGGCTTCGAGGACTTCAAGGCCGCCGCCGCCACCCAGATCCCGGTGGCCCGGGTCGGCGAGCCGGAGGACATTGCCAACGCCATCGCCTTCTTCACCGGTGAGGCGGCCGGATTCGTCTCCGGCCAGGTGCTGTACGTGGCCGGCGGACCGCTCGACTAAGGGACGAAGAACATGACTTCCGTGGAACTCTCCGGCAAGGTCGCCCTCGTCACGGGCGCCAGCCGCGGCATCGGCTACGGCGTCGCCGAGGCCTTGGTCGCGCGCGGTGACCGCGTGTGCATCACCGGCCGCAACGAGGACGCCCTCAAGGAGGCCGTCGAGCAGCTCGGCGCCGACCGAGCCGTGTACGTGGCGGGCAAGGCGCACGACGAGGCCCACCAGGCCGTCGCCGTCGAGCGCACGATGGAGGCCTTCGGCCGCGTCGACTACCTGGTCAACAACGCCGGCACCAACCCGGTGTTCGGGCCGATCGCCGACCTCGACCTGAACGTCGCCCGCAAGGTCTTCGAGACCAACGTCGTCTCGGCCCTCGGATTCGCCCAGCGGACCTGGCACGCCTGGCAGAAGGACAACGGCGGCGCGATCGTCAACATCGCCTCCGTCGCGGGCCTGTCGCCCTCGCCCTTCATCGGCGCGTACGGCGTCAGCAAGGCCGCGATGATCAACCTGACCGTGCAGCTCGCGCACGAGTTCGCGCCCAAGGTGCGGGTCAACGCGATCGCCCCGGCCGTCGTGAAGACCAAGTTCGCCCAGGCCCTGTACGAGGGCCGGGAGGAGGAGGCCGCCGCGGCCTACCCGCTGGGCCGGCTCGGCGTGCCCTCCGACATCGGGGGCGCGGCCGCGTTCCTCACCTCCGAGCAGTCCGACTGGGTCACCGGCCAGACGCTCGTGGTGGACGGCGGCATCTTCCTCAACGCCGGGACCGGCTGACGCGGACCGCGCACGGGGACCGGGACGGGCGTCGTCGACTTCGACGGCGCCCGTCCCGGCGTAAAGGCACGGCAAAGGGCGATGACAACGTCGTCAAAGGTTTATCGATCAAGCGGTCATGGACGGGGAGGGTCAGGGGGCGCGGCACTGCGGTATGGTCTGCCGACCCTTGGTATGGCAGATCGAGGAGCGTGCGCGTGTTCAAGCGGAACCGGTGCCTGTGGCAGGTGGCGGCCATCGCGTCCATATCGTCCCTGCTCGCCGGGTGCGGCGTGCTGTCGTCCGACACCCCGGAGGACGAAGGGCCGATCGTCGTGGGCACCACCAGCTCGCCCAGCACGCTCGACCCTGCCGCGTCGTGGGACAGCTCCTGGGAGCTGTTCCGCAACATCTACCAGACGCTGCTGAGCTATCCGACGGGCGCGAGCACGCCCCAGCCGGACGCCGCCGAGAGTTGCGGCTTCAGCGACTCCTCGAACCAGGTCTACCGCTGCGAGCTGCGCGAGGGCCTGAAGTTCTCCAACGGCGACGCGCTCGACGCCCAGGCCGTGAAATATTCGTTCGACCGGATCCGCAAGATCAACGTCAACGGCGGCCCGGCCGGTCTGCTGGGCAGCCTGGAGCGGGTCCAGGCGCCGAACGACCGTGAGGTGATCTTCCACCTCAACAAGCCGGACGCCACCTTCCCGTTCGTGCTCGCCACCCCCGCGATGTCGATCGTGTCCCCGCAGGCCTATCCGCGGAACAGCCTGCGCAAGGGCAGCGACGTGGTCGGATCCGGGCCGTACACTCTCGACTCCTACGCCGAGGGCAAGGAGGCCGTCCTCGTCCGCAACGACTCCTACACGGGCTTCGCGGAGCGCCGGAACGACGCGGTGACCGTCCGCTACTTCCAGGACTCCGGCACCATGGTGAAGGCGCTGCGGGACAAGGACATCGACGTGACCTACCGCGGTCTGGCCGCCGGAGACGTCGTCGACCTCCAGAGCAAGTCCTCCAAGGACGAGGAGATCCAGCTCGTCGAGGGCACGGGCACCGACATCAACTACCTGGTGTTCAATCCGAAGGACTCCTGGGCGAACAAGAAGGCCGTGCGGCAGGCCATCGCGCAGGTCGTCGACCGGGCGGCGATCGCCCACAAGGTCTACAAGGACACCGTCGACCCGCTGTACTCCATGGTCCCCAAGGGCCTCACGGGCCACACCACGGGCTTCTTCGACGACTACGGCGACCCCGACGTCGGCAAGGCCCGCAAGATCCTCAACGAGGCCGGCATCAACCAGCGCGTCCCGCTCACCTTCTGGTACACCAGCGACCGCTACGGCTCGGAGACGGCCGGGGAGTTCAAGGAGCTGGAGCGCCAGCTGGAGGACTCCGGCCTGTTCACGATCAGCCTGAAGAGCCGCCCGTGGAAGACGTACGTGGAGGGCTACCGGAAGGGCGAGTACCCCGTCTTCGGGCGCGGCTGGTTCCCCGACTTCCCGGACGCCGAGAACTTCATCGCGCCGTTCGTCGGTGACCAGAACGCCCTCGGCACGCCCTACCCGGCCCCCGAGATCACCGGCGATCTGCTGCCCAGGTCGCGCCGCGAGAGCGACCGCGCGAGTGTGGAGAAGGAGTTCGAGGAGGCCCAGCGGATCCTCGTGGACGACGCGCGGCTGCTGCCGCTGTGGCAGGGCAGGCAGTACGTGGCGGCCAGCCGGGACGTCTCGGGCGCCGAGCGGGCCCTGGACCCGTCGACGATCATGATGTTGTGGGAGCTGCACCGCAAGACCGCCTGGTAGCGGGTCGGCTTCGGGCTCGCGCGGGGCACGGTGTCAGTGGTCGCCTGTAGGTTCTGTGGCCTGAAGTGACCGCACATCGTGAGGACGTTGACGTGACCGACATCGCCATGCTGCCCGAGTCCTGGCGCGGGGTTCTGGGTGACGAGCTGGAGCAGCCCTGGTTCAAGGAGCTGACGGAGTTCGTCGAGGAGGAGCGGGCGAAGGGTCCCGTCCATCCGCCGCGCGAGGAGGTCTTCGCGGCGCTGGACGCCACGCCGTACGACGGGGTCAAGGTCCTCATCCTCGGTCAGGACCCGTACCACGGCGAGGGGCAGGGGCACGGGCTGTGCTTCTCGGTCCGGCCGGGGGTGCGGATCCCGCCTTCCCTGCGCAACATCTACAAGGAGATGCACCAGGAGCTGGGCACACCGATCCCGGACAACGGCTATCTCATGCCGTGGGCCGAGCAGGGCGTGCTGCTGCTCAACGCGGTGCTCACGGTCCGCGGCGGCGAGGCCAACTCGCACAAGGGCCGGGGCTGGGAGAAGTTCACGGACGCCGTGATCCGGGCCGTGGCCGAGCGCCCCGACCCGGCGGTCTTCGTGCTGTGGGGCAACTACGCGCAGAAGAAGCTCCCGCTGATCGACGAGTCCCGGCATGCCGTGATCAAGGGCGCGCATCCCTCGCCCCTGTCCGCGAAGAAGTTCTTCGGCTCGCGGCCCTTCACACAGATCAACGAGGCCGTGGCGGCGCAGGGGCACACGCCGATCGACTGGACGATCCCGAACCTGGGCTGACGCACCCCCGCCGACGGCCGCGCCACGCCGGGTCCGGCGGTGTCCGGAGCCGCCTGAGCCGGATCGCCCCCGCCTGCGGTTAGCGTCGGCGGGAACAGCCGGCGAGTGCGCGGAGGGCGTCGTGGCGGAGCGACAGGAGCAGGCGGCGCCCGATGCCGTACTGACGCGGATCGGGCAGGTCGTCATGTTGCACCACGCCGGGGACCGGGAGGAGGCCCGGCACCGCTACCTCGGCCTGTGGGCGGAGATCGGCGAGCACGGCGACCCGCTGCACCGCTGCACCCTCGCCCGCTACCTGGCCGACACCCAGGACGACCCGGCTGACGAGCTGGCCTGGGACCTGCGTGCCCTGGCGGCGGCCGCGGAGGCCAGGGAGGAGGCCGTAGCGGTGGCCGCGGTGCTCGCGATCTACCCCTCCCTGCACGTGAATCTCGCGGACGACTACCTCGGACTCGGCCGCCGCGACGCCGCCCGGTCCCACCTGCGGTGGGCCCGGGAAGCCGCGGCCGCCCTCGCCGACGACAGCTACGGCGAGGGCGTCCGGGCGGCCATCGACCGCTTGGAATCCCGGCTGGGGGAGGGCGGCCCGGGAACCTGGACACCGCCACGGCAGCGGCCCTGAGACGACGAGGCCCACGAGTCCGACGGGTCGGTGTTCCTGGGGGCGGGCGCGCCGACGGGCCCGACGCGTCAGCGGCCCTGGGGCGACCGCGCCGACGGGTCTTACGGGCGGCGCCCTGGAGTGAGCGTGCTGATGAACCCGAGGTGGCTGCGGCCCCGGGGTGACCGCGTCGACGGGCCCGCCGGGGCGGCGATCCTGGGGACGGGCCCGCCTACGGCCCCGACCTGCCGGCGGCCCTGGGCGGCCCCGCCCACGGGCCCGACGCCTCGACCAACATGGGGTGAAAGCGCTGATGAGCTTGACGTGTCAGTGGTTCTGAGGTGACCGCGCCAACGGGTCCGACGAGTCGGTGATCCCGGCCTGCCGTATCGGCGATCGGCCGGTGCCCGTTCAACGCCCGTACGTGTCGCGGCAGATCGTCGCCTCCGGGCTGTCCGCCCGCCATCCCCCGTAGCGTTTGCCCAGCGCGCACACGTCCGCGTTGTCCTTCGGGACGCTCCTCTCGACGTCCTGCCGTACCGACTCCGACACGTCGGGGAGGCCGGCGTGCGACCGCTGGGGGCGCCGAGCGGGCTCGGGGTGTTCCGGGCGGGCGGGGTGGGGGCGGACGGCGCGGGGGCCGGGCCGCGGCGTCCCCGGTTCCGGGGCGGCCGCCGCAGGTGCGGCCGGGCCGGTCGCCGGCGCGGCCCGCTCCGGGCGGCGGGGCGCTTCCTCGATGAGCTGAAGGGCCTCGCGGGCCGGCGCCTGCACGATCTGGGTCTCCGCCTCCTCCTCCCGCTCCGGCGCCGACGGCCGGGACGGTGCCGGAGCGGGCCCCGGCGCGGAGGGATGCGGGACCGTCGTCGTACAGCCGGAGAGGGCCGAGACCGCCACGGTCAGCAGGAGCGTCGCTGTGGTCGTCGTTCGATGCACCCGCGCAACTCTGGTGCGTCCGGTCCTCGGTGGGGCCGCGGACCTGGCGCAGGATGCCCCGCACGGGTGATCTCGCGCCCCGTACGGAGGGCGCCGGTGCGACGGGGGTGACGTCAGTCGCCGGTCGCGCCGTCCACGCGCTCGCGGATCAGGTCGGCGTGGCCGTTGTGCCGCGCGTACTCCTCGATCATGTGCGTGTAGATCCAGCGCAGGTTGAAGCGCTCGCCGGTGCGGCGATGTTTGCCCTCGGAGACGTCGTCGAGGCCGAAGCGGGCCGCGTTGCGCCGGGCGGTCTCGATCTCGGACTGCCAGGTGGCGTACGCCTCCTCCCACGTGTCCGACGCGGAGAGATGGAACTCGCCGTCCGGATCCTCCTCGGTGTAGTAGATCGGGCCGGCCTCCTCGGCCGCGAGTACCTTGCGGAACCAGCCCCGCTCCACCTCCGCCATGTGCCGCACCAGTCCCATGAGGCTCAGCTCGGACGGCTCCACCGCGGCGGTGCGGAGCTGGGCGTCGGTCAGGCCCTCGCACTTCCAGGCGAGGGTCTGGCGGTGGTACTCCAGCCAGCCCTCCAGCATGGTGCGCTCGTCGGCGGTGCTGGCGGGCTCTTGGCGTTCGTTCGTCATGGACGCATCCTTTCCGAGCCGCCCCCGCCGCACCACAAGATTTTCAGCCCCCGAGCATGCCCTCCAGCAGTTCCCGCAGCCCGGCCCGCACCTCCTCCAGGCTCGGCACCTCGGCGCCGAACGACCCCGCCACACAGCTGAACATCAGCCCGTCGCCCCAGGCGATGAGCGACAGGGTGTGCCGGGCCGGGTCGGTCGAGCCCAAGCCGCCGACGAGGGCGGCGAGTTGGTCCCGGAAGCGGGCGCCGGTGGCGTCGAAGAAGGCCCGCAGCTCGGGGCGGCGCGTCGCCTCCAGGGCCAGTTCGTAGCGGGCGAGCGTGAGGGCGCGGTGGCCCGTCAGGGCCCGGTGCGCCGCCAGGGCCAGCGCGTCCGCCAGAGGGCCGGGCCCGGCCCCGGGGTCCGGCATCTCGTGCAGGGCCAGGACCCGGGCCTCGCGGTCGGCAAGGCGCCGCACCGCGAGCTCCAGCAGGGCCTGCCGGGTGCGCGCGAGGTTCGACGTGGACCCCTGGGGGAGCCCGGCCGCCTCGTCGACCGCCCGGTGTGTGAGGCCGCGCATGCCGCGTTCGGCGAGCAGGGCGAGGGCGGTGTCGGCGACCAGGTCGGAGCGGGAGGGGCCGGCGGTGCGTACGGACATGGGGTCACGCTACCCGTCCGACTACACCTGTAGTAACGTCGATGGCGTCACTACAGGTGTAGTCACATTCGAGGAGGGGCCATGACACAGCTCACGCATGCCGTCGTGATAGGCGGCGGTATCGGAGGCCTGACGGCGGCGGTCGCCCTGCACCGGAGCGGCCTGCGGGTCACGGTGCTGGAGCGCGCCCCGTCGCTGGAGCCGGTCGGTGCGGCGATCTCCCTCGCCCCCAACTCCCTGCGCGCGCTGGACGCCATCGGACTCGGCGACGAGATCCGCGATCTCGCCGCCTGGTCCGGCGACGGCGGGCTGCGCGCCCCCTCCGGGCGCTGGCTGTCGCGGTCCTCAGCCGACGCCGCCGCCGAGCGCTTCGACGGACCGCTCGTGCTGCTGCACCGCGCCACCCTCATCGCGAGCCTGGCCTCCCGGCTCCCCACGGGCTCCATCCGCACGGACGTCGCCGCCACCCTCACCGACAGCGGCGGCCCCGACCGGCCCGCCCGGGTCAACGCCGACGGCAGGGTGCTGGAGGCGGACCTGGTGGTGGGGGCGGACGGCATCCGCTCCGCGGTGCGCCACGCGCTCTTCCCCGCCCACCCCGGGGCCGTGTACTCCGGCTTCACCGCCTGGCGGCTGGTGATCCCCGTGCCCGGCGCCGAGTTCGCCTCGCACGAGACCTGGGGCAGGGGCCGCATCTGGGGCACACACCCGCTCAAGGACGGCCGCGTCTACGCCTACGCCGCCGCCGTCACGCCCGCCGGCGGCCACGTGCCCGACGAGAGGGCCGAGCTGCTGAGCCGCTTCGGCGACTGGCACGACCCGATCCCCGCCGTTCTCGCCGCCGCCCGGCCCGAGGACGTCCTGCGCCACGACGTCCACCACATCACCGAACCGCTGCCCGCCTACCACCACGGCCGGGTCGCTCTGCTCGGCGACGCCGCGCACGCCATGCCGCCGACCCTCGGCCAGGGCGGCAACCTGGCCATCGAGGACGCGATCGTCCTCGCGCACCACCGCGACGACTTGCCCGCCTACACCGCCGCCCGGCTGCCCCGCACGACCGCTGTCACACGCCGGGCCGTGCGGGTCGCCCGCCTCAACCTCATGAGGAACCGCGCAGCGATCGCCGTACGCGACACCGCCCTGGCCGCACTCTCGAAGGCCGGGCCCGCCCTCGTCCTGCGCGGCTTCGACGGCATCGCCGACTGGCGGCCCCCGCGGCCGGACGCCGTATGCTCCGAGCAGACCCCGGCAGGCAACCGTTAGAGGAGATCACCCCGTGAAGGTCGGCTGCATCGGACTCGGCGACATCGCGCAGAAGGCGTACCTCCCGGTCCTCGCCTTCCTGCCCGGGGTGGAACTGCACCTTCAGACCCGTACGCCCGCCACCCTCGACCGGGTCGCCGAGGGCCTGCACGTCCCGCCGGAGCGGCGGCACACCACCCTCGACTCCCTGATCGCGGCGGACCTCGACGCGGCGTTCGTGCACGCGCCCACACTCGTGCACCCGGAGATCGTGACGCGGCTGCTGGAGGCGGGCGTTCCGGCGTACGTCGACAAGCCGCTCGCCTACGAGATCGATGACTCCGCGCGGCTGGTGGCGCTCGCCGAGGAGCGGGGCGTGAGCCTCGCCGTCGGCTTCAACCGGCGCCACGCCCCCGGCTACACGCAGTGCGCGGACCATCCGCGCGAACTGATCCTCATGCAGAAGAACCGCATCGGGCTGCCGGAGGAACCGCGCGCGATGATCCTCGACGACTTCATCCACGTCGTCGACACCCTCCGGTTCCTGGTGCCCGGCGAGATCGACGACGTCACCGTGCGCGCCCGTGTCCAGGACGGGCTGCTGCACCACCTGGTGCTCCAGCTCGCCGGGGACGGCTTCACCGCCCTCGGCGTGATGAACCGGCTCAGCGGTTCCGCCGAGGAGATCCTGGAGGTGTCCGGGCAGGACACCAAGCGGCAGGTGATCAATCTCGCCGAGGTCGTCGACCACAAGGGCCAGCCGACGGTGCGGCGGCGCGGGGACTGGGTGCCGGTGGCCCGGCAGCGCGGGATCGAGCAGGCGGTGCTCGCCTTCCTCGACGCCGTCCGCACCGGCCGGGTGCTCAGCGCCCGGGACGCGCTGGAGACCCATGAACTGTGCGAGCGGGTGGTACGGGCGGTTCAGGAGCGGACCGCCTGAGCCGCACGGTCCGTACACCCTCGCCGACGGCCCACAGGGCGAGGATCAGCATCGCCGTGTGCACCGTCCAGTCGCCGTGGCGGACGTAGGGCGTGGTGCCGTGGGCGAGGGGGAGGTCGTAGACGCGCACGGCGGAGGCGTCCGTGCCGAGCCATGATCCGACGCGCTGCCCGTCCGGGCCGTAGACGGCGGAGACGCCCGTCAGGGTCGCGTGCACCATGGGGCGGCCGGTCTCGGCGGCCCGCAGCGCGGCGAGCGAAGCGTGCTGCCCGGGCGCCCAGCTGTGCTGGAACGTCGACGTCGACGACTGACCGATCAGCACGTCGACGCCCTCCCGGGTGAGGTGGCGGGTCATGTCGGGGAAGGCGGTCTCGAAGCACACCAGCGGGCCGACGCGCAGATCGTCCCCGACGTTCATCACGATCGGCTGCGAGCCGCGCCTGCGGTCCTCGCCCGCGGCCTTGCCGACGGAGGTGGCCCAGCCGAGCAGGGACCGGGCCGGGATGTACTCGCCGAAGGGCACGAGCCGCATCTTGTCGTAGCGCTCGCCGGTCAGGCCGTCGGGGCCGATCAGGACCGAACTCTTGTAGATGCCGGGCTTGTCGGAGCGCCGGGCGTCCACGTTGACCAGGATGTCGGCACCCGTCGCGCGGGAGAGGTCCGCGAGCCGCCGGGTGAGGTCGGGCCGGTCGTCGAGGTCGAAGCCGACGCTGCTCTCGCCCCAGACGATCAGGTCGACGTCCTGGCCGGCGAGCCGGCGGGTGAGCTGCTCCTCGCGGGCGAACCGGGCGTCCGGGCCCGCGATGACGCCCGGCTGCACGACGGCGATCCTGACCTGGCCGTCGACGGCGGGGCGGGGCGAGAACGCCCAGGCGGCGGAGGTGACGGCGGCCGTGGCGACGAGACCGGCCACGGCGGGCACCCGGGCCCGGGGGACCGCGACGAGGACGGCGATGGCGACGTTGACGGCCACGAGCAGGTAGCTGAGCAGCCACACGCCGCCCACCGAGGCGAGACGCAGCGCGGGCTCGGCCTGCCACTGACTGCTGCCGAGCATGCCCCAGGGGCCGCCGAGCCCCTGCCAGGAGCGGACCAGCTCGACGGCCAGCCAGCCCGACGGCAGGACCAGCAGGGCGGCCGTGACCCGCCCGAGGGAGGGGAGACCTCCGAGGAGACGGCGCACCAGCCAGCCCCACGGTGCCCACAGCGCGCCCAGCAGGGCGGCGATGAGGAACGTGAACACGTGCAGGCTCGGCAGCAGCCAGTGGTGCATGGCCAGCATGAAGCCGAAGCCGCCCCACCAGCCGTCGTACGCGGCCCGCTTCCCGGTCGGCGCGGTGCGCAGCAGCAGGAGCCAGGGGACCAGGGCGGCGTAGGCGCACCACCACAGGGACGGCGCGGGGAAGGCGAGGACGGGGAGGGCGCCCGCGACCGCCGCGGCGGCCGAGCGGCGCCAGGGGGAGGCGAGCCAGTGGCCGAGCGTCTTCATAGGCGCCTCCTACCCGCGGGTGCCTCCAGTGTGCGCCTTGCGGACGATCTAGGACACAGGACGCCGGGTCAGTTGATCACAGGCGCCGTCCGGGGCTCGGGAAGGCGCCGCCACTTCTCCTGTACGACGACCTCGCGCAGCCGCCAGCCGTCGTCCGTGCGCAGCGCCCCGAAGGCGTACCGGCCGCCGCACACGAAGTCGGGAGCGGGCCCCGCGGTGGCCATGGGGTTGACGTAGTCGGCCTGCACCTCGGCCGTGTCGCCGGTGTCCTGCTCCCAGATCCCGAAGCGCACCCGTCGGTTGACGATCAGATGCTGCCGCATCGGGAACAGCCGCAGGCTCTCCGCCAGCCAGGCGGCCACCGCCCGGGCCTCTCCCTCGATGCCGCCGGCCGAGCGGTAGTCCGCCCGCCCCCGAGGGGCGAACAGCCCCCGGTACGCCTCCCAGTCACCGTCGTCGACCGCCACCGCGTAGTCGGTGATCAGCCCGTCGACGGCCAGCCGGTCCCTCACGGTAGCGAGCTCCACGCGCTGCGCCATCGGCTCAGTGTTGGGCATGGCGGGGCACGAACCAAGAGCCGTGCGCGCGAGATATTCGGTGGCCGCCGCAGGGCGTCGGGGGCCAGCCTGTCCTCCGTGAACGATCTGCACGAACCGAGATTCCGGGTGCGCGCCCGCCACACCGACTCCACCATCACCGTCTACCAGGCCTACCGCCCGGAGATCGGCGGCCCCGCCGCCCGCCTGGGCCGCTTCCCGTCGTCGTGGAAGCGGGAGCGCATGACCTGGATCAAGCCGTCGTTCCTGTGGATGATGTACCGCTGCGGGTGGGGCACCAAGGAGGGCCAGGAGACGGTCCTGGCGATCGAGATCGACCGCGAGGGATTCCTGTGGGCGCTGCGCAACGCCTGCCTGTCCCACCACGTCCCCGTTCTGCACGGCGACCGGGCCTCCTGGAAGCGGCAGTTGCGGCAGGCGCCCGCGCGGGTGCAGTGGGATCCGGAACGGGACCTGCACCTCAACCCGCTGCCGCACCGGTCGCTCCAGCTGGGGCTCGCGGGGGAGGCCGCCACGCGGTACGCGGACGAGTGGATCGTGGGGATCGAGGACGTCACGCCGCTCGCCAGGGAGATCCACAGGCTGGTGCGGGCGGGACAACCGGACGCGGCCGCTGGGCTGTTGCCCGAGGAGCGGCCCCTCGACATCGAGGACGAGGTGCTGGCGCGGCTGCGCGCCTAGGGGGAACGGGAGGGAAGGGGGCCGCTCAGGCCGCCGTGACGACGCCGCCTCGGATCGCGGTCGCCCACTCGACGACGAGGAGCTCGTACTCCGCACGCTCCTCGGCCGACAGGGTGCCGCCCGTGCGCTGCCACAGCGCACGGATCTCGTCGTTGACCTCGGCAGCGGGCCGCACGGAACCAGGGGTCACGAAATCGGGGGACATGCGGACAAGCCTAGGGGCAGCCACTGACAGCCCGCTACCGGACGGCTACCCGATCCCTATGCGGTTGGTCACGAGACCGGGGTCACAAGGCCCCCGGATCAGCCCGCCGACTCGGCCGCGTGCGGGCTCAGCGCACCCACGCTGACCAGCACGATGATGACGATGCCGAGGGCGATGCGGTAGTAGACGAAGGGCATGAAGCTCTTGGTCGAGATGAACTTCATGAACCACGCGATCACGGCGTACCCGACCCCGAAGGCGATCACCGTGGCGAAGATCGTCGGGCCCCAGGAGACATGGCCGCCCTCGGTGGCGTCCTTCAGTTCGAACACGCCGGAGGCGAGCACCGCGGGGATGGCGAGGAGGAAGGAGTAGCGGGCCGCGGCCTCGCGCTTGTAGCCCATGAACAGGCCGCCGCTGATGGTGGCGCCGGAGCGCGAGACGCCCGGGACGAGCGCCATGGCCTGGCAGACGCCGTAGATCAGGCCGTCCCGGACGCCCAGGTCCTCAAGGGCCTTGCGCTGCTTGGGTGCGCGGTGCTTGCCGCCGCTCTCGTCGCGGGCCGCGAGGCGGTCGGCGATGCCCAGGACGATGCCCATGCCGATCAGCATCGTGGCGGTGATGCGCAGATCGCGGAACGGTCCCTCGATCTGGTCCTTCAGTGTCACGCCGAGCACGCCGATCGGGATCGAACCGACGATCACCAGCCAGCCCATCCGGGCATCGGGGTCACTGCGCAGCGCCTTGTCGGTGAGCGAGCGCGTCCACGCCGAGATGATCCGTCCGATGTCCTTGCGGAAGTAGATCAGCACGGCTGCCTCGGTGCCGATCTGCGTGATCGCCGTGAAGGCCGCGCCCGGGTCCTTCCAGCCCGAGAAGGCCGCCGTCAGCCGCAGGTGGGCGCTGGAGGAGACGGGGAGGAACTCGGTCAGCCCCTGGACGAGTCCGAGGATGAGTGATTCGAACCAAGACATGAGGTAACGGAGTCCAAGTGCCGATCGTGGGACGGACGACGGGCGCACCGGGCCGTCGTCGCGAGGAACGGGTGATCAGGTGTGCCGAGGGGGAAGCGTAGCGCCCCTGGAAGGCCGCCCGGACACAGGGGTTTGGATGCCGCTCCCGACCAGCGGAGATCAGGCGGCGGTGGGTCCGGTCACCGTCCAGCCGGGTGTCTGGGGGCGGGCCGTGAGGTCCTCGTGGCGCACCTCGTCGCCGCACGCCCGGCAGGTGACGGCCGGGGTGAGGGCCTGGCCGCAGGAGTGCTCCAGGAGCATCGGGCGGTCGCCGTCGGGCCGGAGGTGGCGGTCGCCCCAGGCCATGAGGGTCACCAGGACCGGCTCCAGTTCCAGTCCCGCCCGGGTCGGCCGGTACTCGAAGCGCTGCGGACGCTCGCTGTAGAGGTGTTTGGCCAGGATCCCGGCGTCGAGGAGCCGGCGCAGCCGGGTGGCCAGGATGTCGCGCGGGGCGCCGGTGTTGCGGACCAGCTGGTCGAACCGGCCGTTGCCCAGGCACACCTCCCGCAGGACGAGCAGGGAGTACTTCTCGCCGACGAGCGCGAGGGTGTCGGCGATCGAGCAGGGGCGCGGGTCTTTGCGGGCGGCCATGAGCCCCAGTCTAGGAGAGGGTTGGAATTTCCAACCCTCCGGGCTACGGTGAGTTCGGATTTCCTACTCACCGGTAGTCGTGGAGGCCCGCACATGCGTGACGCAGTCATCGTCGAAGCCGTACGCACCCCCATCGGCAAGGGCAAGCCGGACGGCGCCCTGGCGCACGTCCACCCCGTGGAGCTCCTCGCCCACACCCTGCGCACCCTCGTCGAACGGTCCGGGATCGACCCGGCGCTGATCGACGACGTCATCGGCGGCACCGTCGACCAGGTCGGCGAACAGGCCATGAACACCACCCGCTACGCCGTGCTGTCGGCGGGATTCCCGGAGTCGGTGCCCGCGACCACCGTGGACCGCCAGTGCGGCTCCTCCCAGCAGGCCGTGCACTTCGCGGCGCAGGGAGTCCTCTCGGGCGCGTACGACCTGGTCGTGGCCTGCGGGGTCGAGTCGATGAGCCGGGTACCGATGTGGTCGAACGTGCCCGCGGGCGCGGATCCCTTCGGCCCCGGGGTCGCCGAGCGCTACCCCGAGGGGCTCGTCCCGCAGGGCATCAGCGCCGAGCTGATCGCCGCGAAGTGGTCGATCGGCCGCGAGCAGCTGGACGCCTTCGCCGTCTCCTCGCACCGCAGGGCCGCCGAGGCCTGGGAGAAGGGCCTGTTCGACGCCGAGGTCGCGCCGCTGGAGGGTGTCGCGCGCGACGAGTGCGTCCGGCCCGGCAGTACCACCGAGATCCTCGCCGGGATCAAGCCGGCGTACCACGACCCGGTCTTCGCCGAGCGCTTCCCGCAGATCGAGTGGAACGTCACGGCGGGCAACGCCAGCCCGGTCAACGACGGGGCCTCGGCGGTGCTCATCACGTCCAGCGAGACGGCGGCCCGGCTCGGACTGCGCCCCCTCGCCCGGCTGCACAGCTTCGCCGTCACCGGTTCCGACCCGCTGCTGATGCTCACGGGCGTGATCCCGGCGACCGAGAAGGTGCTGCGCAAGGCGTCACTCACCCTCGACGACATCGACCTGTTCGAGGTCAACGAGGCGTTCTCCAGTGTCGTACTGGCCTGGCGGCAGGAGACCGGCGCCGACCTCGACCGGGTCAACGTGCACGGCGGGGCCATCGCCCTCGGGCATCCGCTCGGCGCGAGCGGAACCCGCCTGACGACGACGCTCGTACACGCGATGCGGGAACGGAACGCCCGCTACGCGCTCCAGACCATGTGCGAGGCGGGCGGACTCGCCAACGCCATGGTGCTGGAACGGGTGTAGCCGGACGGCTGTGACAGCGCGTCAGAGACGGCGCAGCCGGTGCCGCTTGTGCCAGGCCACCACCACGCCCGCCAGAGCGGGCAGGGCGATACAGGCCAGGGCGATCAGGAAGGCGGGTGAGGTCGGGGTGGAGGCACGGGCGCCCGCGACGGCGTAGGCGGCGGTGTTCGGGATCGAGCCGAGGCCCGTGGCCAGCAGGAACGGCAGCAGGCCCATGCGGGAGACGGAGGCGCAGTAGTTCGCCGCCCAGAACGGCACACCCGGGAACAGCCGCACCGCGAGCATCGATCGGAAGCCGTGCCGGCTGAGCTGGCCGTCCGCGGCCTTCAGCCAGCGCCCCCGCAGCAGCGGGCGCAGGGCGTCCTGGCCCAGCGCCCGGCCCAGGCAGAAGGCGATCCCGGCGCCGAGCACCGTGCCCGCGAGGGCCACGCCGAGGCCGAGCTGCGAACCGAACAGCGCGCCCGCCGCCAGGTTCAGCAGCGGCCTCGGCACGAACGCCACGGTGCACACGCCGTACGCCAGCGCGAACACCGCCGCTGCCGCGGCACCGCCGAGCTGTGGCGGCCAGCCCTCCGTCAGCAGCCGCTGCGGCTCGAAGAGCAGCACCCCGCACGCGCCCGCGACGAGCAGCACGACCAGCAGCGACAGCCGCGACCACGGGGACAGCAGAACTCTCGTGCAGCGGGCGGCGAAACGAGTCGGTACGGCGGGCGAGGCGTTCGTTGCCGGGGGAACGGCGACGGCGAGCTCCGCGGCGGCGGCCCGGGGAGAGGCCGTGGCGGTGCCCCCAGAGCGGGTGGTGGCATCGAGCATCCGGTGACACTAACCGACAAATGTGTGTGATCGCCGTATGGTTCGTCTCACGAGCGTCACAGGCCGGCGGGCGCAGCCGGGGGCGCGGACCCGTGCGCAGCGCTGTGCGCGGGCAGCCGAAAACCATTCGACGTGCGGTAAAGCGTCGGCAATGATCGACGGCATGTTCCGGCACGCCTTCACCCTCGCAGCATCCGTGGTCACGGATGCCCCGAAGGCTGCTGTCGCCGATCTCACGGCCGTCATGGACGGCGCCCGAAGCTGACCCTCTCCGGTTCGTCCGGCGGACCCCGCAAGGGGAGGGTCGGGCAGGTCCTCGGGGTCCCACTTCTTCTTCGCCGAACACACGCTTCGAGGTACAGCCATGTCCAAAACGGCCTATGTCCGTACGAAACCGCATCTCAACATCGGCACGATGGGTCATGTCGACCACGGCAAGACCACGTTGACGGCCGCCATCACCAAGGTCCTCGCCGACCGCGGCAGCGGCGCGTTCGTGCCGTTCGACCGGATCGACCGGGCGCCCGAGGAGGCGGCGCGCGGCATCACCATCAACATCGCGCACGTCGAGTACGAGACCGACACCCGGCACTACGCGCACGTCGACATGCCGGGCCACGCCGACTACGTCAAGAACATGGTCACCGGCGCCGCCCAGCTCGACGGGGCGATCCTGGTCGTCTCCGCGCTCGACGGGATCATGCCGCAGACCGCCGAACACGTGCTGCTCGCCCGGCAGGTGGGCGTCGACCACATCGTGGTCGCCCTCAACAAGGCCGACGCGGGGGACGAGGAGCTGACCGACCTGGTCGAGATGGAGGTCCGCGACCTGCTCACCGCGCACGGCTACGGCGGCGACTCCGTACCGGTCGTACGCGTCTCCGGCCTCAAGGCGCTGGAGGGGGACCCGCGCTGGACGGCGTCGATCGAGGCGCTGCTCGACGCGGTGGACACGTATGTGCCGATGCCGGAGCGGTATGTCGACGCTCCGTTCCTGCTGTCCGTCGAGAACGTGCTGACCATCACCGGGCGGGGAACCGTGGTGACCGGGGCGGTCGAGCGGGGCGTGGTGCGGGTCGGTGACCGGGTCGAGGTGCTCGGGGCCGGCGTCGAGACGGTGGTCACGGGGCTGGAGACCTTCGGCAAGCCGATGGAGGAGGCGCAGGCCGGGGACAACGTGGCGATGCTGCTGAGGGGAGTGCCGCGGGATGCCGTGCGGCGGGGACATGTCGTCGCCGCCCCGGGGAGTGTCGTGCCGAGCCGCCGGTTCACCGCGCAGGTGTACGTGCTGTCTTCGCGTGAGGGCGGGCGTACGACGGCTGTCTCCAGCGGGTACCGGCCGCAGTTCTACATCCGTACCGCGGATGTGGTCGGGGACGTCGACCTGGGGGAGACGGCGGTGGCCCGGCCCGGTGACACGGTGGTCATGACCGTGGAACTCGGGCGGGACGTGCCGTTGGAGGCGGGGCTCGGGTTCGCCATCCGCGAGGGCGGCAGGACCGTGGGGGCGGGGACCGTGACCGCGGTGGGTTGAGGCGGCGGGGGACTGCGGGGCCGTTGTGGCTGGTCGCGCAGTCCCCGGCGCCCCCTGGGGGCGTTGCCGCACAGGCACAATGAGGGGGTGAATGAGCCTGTACCAGTCGCCCGGTCCGTCGATCACGGGTGTGCCAAGCTGATGCCCGACGTCGACCGGGAACGGGCCTGGCTGCTGACCGTGGACGGGGCACCGCAGTCCTACGTGGATCTCGACGAGCCCGCGCATCTGGAGTTCGAGTACACGCGGCGGCTCGGCCACGTGCTGGATGTCGTGGCCGAGCCGGGACGGGCGCTGGACGTGGCGCATCTCGGGGGCGGGGCGCTCACCTTGCCCCGGTACGTGGCCGTGACCCGGCCGGGCTCGCGGCAGGACGTCGTCGAGGCCGACCGGGGGCTGCTGGAGCTGGTGTCCGAGCATCTGCCGCTGCCGGAAGGCGCGGACGTCGCCCTGCACGCGACGGACGCCCGGGTCTGGCTGGAGCACGCTCCGGCGGCCTCGGCGGACGTCCTCGTCGCGGACGTCTTCAGCGGATCGCGGGTTCCGGCGCACCTCACCTCCGTCGCCTACGTCCGTGCGGCCGCACGGGTACTGCGGGGACACGGGGTCTACCTGGCCAACCTCCCCGACGCCGCGCCGTTCGCGTTCCTGCGGTCACAACTGGCCACCCTGGCCACCGCCTTCGAGGAGCTCGTGCTGATCGCCGAGCCGGGGGTGCTGCGGGGACGGCGGTTCGGGAACGCCGTGCTCGTCGCCGGGCATCAGCCGGCCGATATCGCTGCCCTGGCCCGGCTCACCGCCGCCGACGCCTTCCCGGCCCGGGTCGAACACGGCGCCGGGCTGCGGGAGTTCATCGGCGACGCGCGGCCGGTGGAGGACGCGGACGCCGTGCCGTCACCCGTGCCCCCGGACGGGGCGTTCGGCATCGGCTGACACACGCTCGGCCTCGCCCCGGCCGCAGGCGGGGTCCGGCGGCTCACAAGTGCCCTCCTGCCAGAACGTTTGCGCAACGCAACGGGCCGCCGCTAAATTGATCTTGATTTGACCTTGGAACGGGGAAGGAAGACAATGCGCAAGCGTTCTGCGACGCTGCTGGCCTCGGCGGTACTCATCGGTGCCACGCTGCCCCTCATGGGTGCCGGCTCCGCCTCGGCGGCCGCCTTCAAGTGCCACCCGACGTCCCGCGACTACGTGGTCGCCAAGGAGAAGGCCGCGGTTCACGCGAGCTTCTCGGCGAACGCCAGGGTGGTCGACTACGTCTACAAGAACAACAAGGTGCACGCCGACTGGGACTGCACCAACTCCTCCGGCAACCCCTGGGTCTGCATCGGCAGCTGCCGTGTGGACGAGGGATCCGTCTCGGGGCGCTGGGTCTACCGCGGGCACCTGAAGGGCTGACCCCCTCACGATGCTTCGGTGAGCCGGGCCCGCCCCTGTCGCAGGGGGCGGGCCCGGCTCCGTTTCCGTTTCCGGGTCAGCCGCCGGTCGGCTCGCCGTGCAGCCGGACCGTGCTGAGGATCTTCAGAACGGTCTTCTCGGGCACCTCGCCCTTGACGCCCTTGGCGCCGAAGAAGCTCCACGCGACGAAGTCGCCCGCGGAGTTCTTGAAACCGAACGTGACCGCCTTGCCGTCACTCGCGCACTTGCCCTTGTCGGGCGTGTCCTCCGAGTGCGCCCAGGCGACGCTGCCCTTCACGCCCGAGGCGGTCGTGTAGGGCTTGGCCTTGTCGTCGGCCTTGACGCTCTTCTTGTCCGGCTGTGTGTAGCCGCCGTACACCCACCAGGCCACCTGGTTGACCGCGACCTCGTCGGTGTCCTTGGCGCCGTCGGCTCCCTTGGTGCCCGCCCCGGCCAGCGACTCGGTCTCTTTCCGGCCGTCCTTGTCGTCGTCGCTCGTGCACCACTTGGACTTGTAGAACGCCGGTGCCGACATCAGGATCAGCGGCTTGCCGTCCTCGGACTTCTCGTCCTCGAAGAAGACGGACGAGGTCGGGGAGGCCACCTCCCAGTCCGCCGGGACGTCGAAGGCGGTGCCCCACTTGGGGTTGATGACGACCTTCCAGCCCTTGACCGTGGGCTGCGCCGCCTCACCGCCGCGGGGGTTGTCGCCGGTGGCACCGGCGCTCGGGTCCTCGGCCGGCGGGCTCGACGCGGCCTTGTCCTTCTTGCCGTTCTTGCCGCCGTCCGCCGTGTCGTCCTTGTCGCCGCCCAGCACCAGGAAGCCCGTGACACCGGCCGCGACGACCACCGCCGTGGCGGCGATGATCGCGACCAGCTTCGTCCGGTTGCCGCCGCCACCGCCCTGCGGGGGCTGCGGCGCGCCGGCCGGCGCGGGGGTGCCCCACTGCGGCTGCTGCCCATAGGGGTTGGGCTGCTGCTGGTACCCCGGCTGCTGGTACGGATTCGGCTGCTGGTACCCCGGCTGCTGGTACGGGTTGTTCGCTTGCGGGTTCTGCTCGCCCCCGGGCGGCTGCTGTCCTGGCCACATGAGCAGTCACCCTAGCCGCGCCCCGGACACGATTCGGTCACTGCCCGTGGACGGAGACGTAGCAACCCGGGGAGCGGACGGTGCGGATCTCGTGGGGACCGGTGCGGCGGTCGTCACACGGCCTGGTCAGCCGTCTCTACTCGTGAGTAACATGCGGCCATGAGCGCAGACCAGATGTCCATCGGCGAGATGCTCGCCGCCACGGTGCCCATGGCCCGGACCCTGAATCTCGAGTTCCTCGAGACCTCGCCGGAACGGGCGGTGCTGTCGCTGCCGGACCAGGCCGAGTTCCACAACCACGTGGGCGGCCCGCACGCCGGTGCGATGTTCACGCTCGGCGAGTCCGCGAGCGGGGCGATCGTGCTGGCCGCGTTCGGGGACCAGCTCTCGCGTGCCGTGCCGCTCGCCGTCAGCGCCGAGATCTCCTACAAGAAGCTGGCGATGGGCGCCGTCACCGCCACGGCCACCCTCGGCCGTCCGGCCGCCGAGGTCGTCGCCCAGCTGGACGCCGGGGAGCGCCCCGAGTTCCCGGTGGCCATCGCCCTTCAGCGGGCCGACGGTGCCGTCACCGGCGAGATGACTGTCGTATGGACCCTGCGGCCCAACAGCTGAGCGTTCCGTCGCGTGTGCGGGAACCCCGGCCGGGTGCCGGGGCTTTCGCATGTCAGGCCGCCGCGTCCCGGTGCCCGCGGCGTGCGCCGTCCAGCTCCCCGGGGAACCCCCTGAGCCATGTCACGAACTCCGGCCCCGGGCCGGGGCGTTCACGGGCGAGCCTGACCGCCGCGCGCAGATGGTCGGTCTCGTCGCCGGTGCCGTGGCGCAGGCCCTCGAAGACGCCCCCGTGCACGGTGCCGCCCGCGGCCTGCTCCTGCCGGGCGTCGGTCGGCTGGATCTCGCCGCCCCGGCCGGGCGGGGTGCGTTCCAGGAGGGTGAAGACGTCCGGGCCGAGGGCGTAGCGGCCGAGCCCGAGCAGATCCACCGCTGCGGCTGCGCCGCCGTCGAGCCGACCGGCGAGGAGGGCGTCGCCCGCGTCACGGGACGTCGGGCATCCGGCTCAGCAGTGTCTCGCGAGGGTCGATCAGGTCGTCGCCGAGGAGGACCGCGAACGGCTTGTCGCCGACGTGGCACGGGCGCACAGCACGTCGTTGCCCAGGCCGGGCGGATCGCCCTGCCGGATGTGGTGGATGCTCGCCGGCCGCGCCGGGTCGCGCACGGCGTCCAGCCGCACGGTGTCACCCTGGGCCGCGAGGGCCTGCTCCAGCTCGGAGGCGTGGTCGAAGTGGTCCTGGACGGCCCGCTTGTGCCGGCCGCTGCCATCTGGACATCGTCCAGCCCGGCCGCTGCCGCCTCCTCGGCGACGTACTGGACGGCGGGCTTGTCCACGACCGGCAGCATCTCCTCGGGTGTCGCATGCGTGGCGGGCAGGAAGCGGGTGCCGAGACCGGCGGCCGGGATGACCGTCTTGCGGACTGGGCCGGACCGGGCCGGACTGGGCCGGGCCGGGCCGGACTGGGCCGGGCCGGGCCGGACTGGGCCGGGCCGGGCCGGACTGGGCCGGGCCGGGCCGGACCGTGCGGATCGCGTGGGCGGCGGGAGCGGGACCCGGGGTGGCCCGGGCGGAAGGGTGGGCGTGCTCAAGCGGCCCGTGCTGGAGGTCTGAGAGCCCGCCGGGAGCCGGATGGGAGCGCGCCGCGGAGTTGGAGATTTCGTGTGCCAACCGCCTTTGCGTGCACACAACTTGTGCCCCCCAACGGCCTCCTTTTCGAAAGCCGGTACGGATACCGCCGGTAACAGATCTGAATTGCTTGCGTTTTGAACTTGGGTCATCCGAACTCCTTGTTACCAGTGAGTCGCGTGTGCGAAAGTGAGCCACCTCACAGCCGGGTCCGCAGCTGACACGGCACAGGTATGCACCAATCACGCACCTGCTTTCCGACGGACGCGCAATTCGCCTGCCGTTCTGCGGCTGGAAGGAAATGGTTCCGTGCAATCCCCCAACCCCCCACGCCCGCCGTACCCGCCACGACCCGGAGCGGGGCCCGCGGAGTCCGACCGCAACCTTCTCGCCCGGGTCGGCGAACCCGCCGAAGCGCCGCGCGCCGTCGCCCTGTTGCTGGCACGGCACTGGCGCCCGGTCTACGAGTACGCCGTGATCTGCCTGGCGTCCTCGGAGGACTCCGCGGCGATGGCGGCAGCCGCCGCCTTCCGGGAGGAGCTGGCCCGGCCGGGCGGTGGCGCCCTGCGTCCCCGGCTGCTCAGGGCGGTCCGGGACACGGTCGGGAAGTGGGCCGCCGATGACGGTATTTCCGGAGTCCTGCCGGAACTCCGCAAAACCGTCGGGGCCCGCGGTCTGCGCGCCGCCCGCTCCAGCACAGCCGAAAGGCGTCGCCTCGCGGAGCGCGCATTCAGGGGCCTTCCGGGTGCGTCGCAATGCCTGCTGTGGCACACGGAGGTCGAAGCCGAGCCCATATCCGTACCGGCCGGTCTGCTGGGGGTGGACGCCGCCACCGCTTCGGCCGCCCTGCTCCAGGCGCGCGAGCAATTCCGCTCGGGATGCGTACGGGCGCACCGGGAACTCGCACCGTCGCAGGAATGCCGCTACTACAACCGCCTGCTGGACGTTCCCATGCGCCGCGGAGGGGCCCTGCTGCCGGATGTGCAGCGGCATCTCATGGCGTGCCGCTACTGCCGTCACGCCGCCGAACAGCTCAGCCATTTCGAGGGCGGTCTGGAAGACCTGCTCGTGGAGACGGTGCTCGGCTGGGGTGCCCGCCGCTACCTCGCGTCACGGCAGGGCCGCGACGAGGGCCGGAGCACCCTGCCCGCCGGCGGGCGGCACCGCTTCCGGCCCCGGGCCGACGCGGCGACCGGCCGGTCCCTGTCGTCGAGGAGGCACACGAAGGCACTGGCCGCCGCGATCGGGGTGACCTCCCTCGTGCTGCTGGCGACCCTGCTCACCGCCCGGGGCTGGACGGAGGAGAGCGGGGCCGCCGGCCCACGGGCCACCTGGGGCGCGGTCAGCGGCCACTCCGTCGCGCCGGACGGCGGGGGCCCCGCCCCCAGGGAACCGGACTCCACGGCTTCCTCGTCCGAGCGGTCCTCGTCCGCCGGCGCCCCGTCGGCCGCCACCGCCGGCAACTCCGCGGAAGCAGCCCGGGGGCGCCTGCGCAACCTCGACGACGGCCTGTGCCTCGACGTCCGGGGCGGCCGGGCCCGGGCCGAGGCCCGCATCGTGCTGACCACCTGCTCCGCGAACGGGTCCCAGCAGTGGTCGTACCAGGAGAACGGGGTCCTGCGCAGCGGCGCCGACCCGACCCTGTGCCTCGAGTCCGACCCCGCCGAGGGCTCGGTCGTCCTGGCCGACTGCCTGGCGCACGCGGGAGTCGTCCGCTACGACCTGACCGTGCGCGGCGAACTGCTGCCGCGCTGCGGCAGGGGACTTGCCGTCGCCCCGGGCAAAGGCCGGAACGTGACCGTCACCGGTCGGGACGGCTCCGCGGCGCAACGCTGGGCGGTGGAACCGCCGGATGCCACCGGCGCGCCGGGGGAACCCCGGCGGAAGAGGGCCGAGGACTCATCACGGGAGAGCCGCGAAGAGCGCGAGCAGCAGCCGTACGGCGGGGCCCCGCCCGGGCAGCGGCCCGAACCACCGCGCAGCGGGTCCGGGGAACTGACCCAGCAGCGGTACGAGGCGCGGTTCGCGCCCGTGGACTGCTGCGCTGAAGCCGAACCCGGGGCCGAAGCCGAGCCAGGGGCCGGCGAGACCGGCCCGCGGCCCGGCGCCGACGTCGTCGGTCCCGTGACCGCCACCGTGACCGACGCGGTGACGGCTCTCCACACCGCCCTGCCGTAGCACGGGCCGGGGGGGGCGCCCGCCCGGGCGTCCCCCAGGGGTGCGACTCGTGCTGCGGCGAGGACACCGGCGGCTCGCCCTGCGCGCCACGACCGGGCGCCCGGCCCCGGGCGCCGCGCCCTGTGACGGGGCGTCGTCACGGGATGTGCGACGGAACGCGCGGGCGGGCGGCTCACACCCGGCGGTGCGACCGGCACGGCCGAGAGGCGCCAGGCATCGAACCGGAACAGACTGGTACTCCTCCTGAGGCCGCCCGCAGAACCCAGGGAGTCACTCATGCCCGAGGCCCCGCGCCAGGACAGCAGGACCGACAGCACGACCGCCCCGACCGACGAAGAACTGCGCACGCTGGACGCCCACTGGCGGGCCGCGAACTATCTGGCGGCCGGTCAGATCTACCTGCTGGCCAACCCCCTGCTCACCGAGCCGCTGCGGCCCGAGCACATCAAGCCGCGGCTGCTGGGCCACTGGGGCACCTCACCCGGGCTGAACCTCGTCCACACCCACCTCAACCGGGTGATCAAGGCACGCGGGCTCGACACCCTGTGCATCTGGGGCCCGGGCCACGGCGGACCGTCGGTCCTCGCCAACTCCTGGCTGGAGGGCAGCTACAGCGAGAAGTACCCGGACGCCTCCCGGGACGTGCACGGCATGGAGCTGCTGATGCGGCAGTTCTCCTTCCCCGGCGGCGTGCCCAGCCACGTCGCCCCCGAGGTGCCCGGCTCGATCCACGAGGGCGGCGAACTCGGCTACTCCCTCGCCCATGCCTACGGCGCCGCCCTCGACCACCCGGACCTGCTCGTGGCCTGCGTGATCGGCGACGGCGAGGCGGAGACCGGGCCGCTCGCCGGATCCTGGCACGCCAACAAGTTCCTCGACCCCGTCCACGACGGTGCCGTCCTGCCGATCCTGCACCTCAACGGCTACAAGATCGCCAATCCGACCGTCCTCGCCCGCCTCCCGGAGGAGGAGCTCGACGCGCTGCTGCGCGGCTACGGGCACGAGCCGATCCACGTCGCCGGCGACGAACCGGCCACCGTCCACCGCGCCATGGCAGCGGCCATGGACACCGCGCTCGACCGCATCGCCGGGGCCCAGCGCGCCGCCCGCGAGGACGGCGTGACCGAGCGCCCGCGCTGGCCGGTGATCGTGCTGCGCACCCCCAAGGGCTGGACCGGCCCGTCCGAGGTCGACGGTGAACCGGTCGAGGGCACGTGGCGGGCCCACCAGGTGCCGCTGTCCGGCGTCCGCGACAACCCCGAGCACCTGCGGCAGCTGGAGTCCTGGCTGCGCTCGTACCGGCCCGAGGAACTGTTCGACGCCGAGGGCCGCCCCGTCCCGGACGTCCTCGCCTGTGTCCCCGAGGGCACCCGGCGCCTCGGTGCCACCCCCTACGCCAACGGCGGACTGCTCGTCCGCGACCTTCCGATCCCGTCCCTGGAGGACTTCGCCGTCCCCGTCGACAAGCCCGGCACGACGACGCACGAACCCACCCGGGTCCTCGGCGACCTCCTCGCCCGGGTGATGCGCGACACCGCAGAGCGCCGCGACTTCCGCCTGGTCGGCCCGGACGAGACCGCCTCCAACCGGCTCCAGGCCGTCTACGGCGCGAGCGGCAAGACCTGGCAGGCCGGGACGCTGCCCGTGGACGAGCACCTGGACCGGCACGGCCGGGTGATGGAGGTTCTCTCCGAGCACCTGTGCCAGGGCTGGCTGGAGGGCTACCTCCTCACCGGCCGGCACGGGCTGTTCTCCTGCTACGAGGCGTTCGTGCACATCGTCGACTCCATGGTCAACCAGCACATCAAGTGGCTGCGCACCTCCCGCAGGCTGCCCTGGCGGGCGCCCATCGCCTCCCTCAACTACCTGCTGACCTCCCATGTGTGGCGGCAGGACCACAACGGCTTCTCCCACCAGGACCCCGGCTTCGTCGACCACGTCCTCAACAAGAGCCCCGAGGTCGTCCGGGTCTACCTCCCGCCGGACGCCAACACCCTGCTGGCGGTGGCCGACCACGCTCTGCGCAGCCGCGACTACGTCAACGTCGTCGTGGCCGGCAAGCAGCCCTGCTTCGACTGGCTGTCGATCGAGGAGGCCCGGGTGCACTGCGCCCGCGGCGCCGGCGCCTGGGAGTGGGCGGGCACCGAGGACGGCACCGAGCCGGACGTCGTGCTGGCCTGCGCCGGTGACGTCCCGACCCAGGAGACCCTGGCCGCCGCGCACCTGCTCCGCCGGTACCTGCCCGAGCTGTCCGTCCGGGTCGTCAACGTCGTCGACCTGGCCCGGCTGCTGCCCCAGGGGGAGCACCCGCACGGCATGAGCGACTTCGAGTACGACGGCCTGTTCACCACGACCAAGCCGGTGATCTTCGCCTACCACGGCTATCCGTGGCTGATCCACCGCCTCGCCTACCGCCGCACCGGCCACCAGAACCTGCACGTGCGGGGCTACAAGGAGGCCGGCACCACGACCACGCCGTTCGACATGGTCGTCCGCAACGACCTCGACCGCTACCGCCTGGTCATGGACGTCATCGACCGCGTCCCGGGCCTGGCGGTGCGCGCCACGGCCGTGCGCCAGCGGATGGCCGACGCCCGCACCCGGCACCACGCCTGGATCCGTGAGCACGGCACCGACCTGCCCGAGGTCGCCGAGTGGAGCTGGAACGCCTGAGCCACAAGGGACGTCTTCACAGCCGGTAGGCTTCCCGGGGCACGCAGGGAAGCTCAGGGAAAGGAACCGGCGTTGCACGTCCAGGAGTGGCTCGAAACCGTACCCGCGGTCGCCGTCTACGCACTGGTGGGGCTGGTCATCGGCCTGGAGAGCCTGGGAATCCCGTTGCCCGGCGAGATCATCCTCGTCTCCTCGGCGCTGCTCGCGTCCCAGCACGGCGAGATCGACCCGGTCGTCCTGGGCGCCAGCGCCACGGCCGGTGCGATCATCGGCGACTCGATCGGCTACGCCATCGGCCGCAAGGGCGGGCGGCCCCTGCTCGCGTGGCTGGGCAACAAGTTCCCCAAGCACTTCAGCGAGGGGCACATCGCCACCGCCGAGCGCTCCTTCGAGAAGTGGGGCATGTGGGCCGTCTTCTTCGGCCGCTTCGTCGCCCTGCTGCGCATCTTCGCCGGCCCTCTCGCCGGCGTGCTCCGCATGCCGTACTGGAAGTTCGCCATCGCCAACGTCCTCGGGGGCATCCTCTGGGCCGGCGGCACGACGGCGGTCATCTACTACGTCGGCATCGTCGCGGAGTCCTGGCTGAAGCGCTTCTCGTGGCTCGGACTGGTCGCGGCGGTCCTGGTCGGTGTCACGTCCATGCTGGTGCTCAAGCGCAGGGCGAAGAGCGCGGGCCAGAACCTGGAAGCGGCCGGGGAGCCGGCGCCCTAGGGGGCGCAGGGGCGTATCGACAGGCGGCTCCGCCGCGTGGGCCCGACCAGTGCCCACGACGCCGCATCCGCCGCAGCACCTACGCGTGCACCTCCCGATGCGCCTTCGCCAACTCGGCGTACATCGTGCCGTTGAGGGTGACGCCCTGCTTCTCTTCCTCCGTCAGGGGCCGCTTGACCTTGGCCGGCACCCCGGCGACGAGCGAGCCGGCCGGCACCACCATCCCCTGTGGCACCAGCGCCTGTGCGGCGACCAGCGACCCGGCTCCGATCACCGCCCCGTTCAGCACCGTCGCACCCATCCCGATCAGACAGTCGTCCTCGACCGTCGCCCCGTGCACCACAGCGTTGTGCCCGATGCTCACCCGCTCACCGACGCGCACCGGAAACCCCGGGTCGGCGTGGAGCGTGCAGTTGTCCTGGACGTTGCTGCTCGCCCCGACGGAGATCGCCTCGACGTCGCCGCGCACCACCGCTCCGTACCAGACGCTCGCCCCCGCCCCCAGCGTCACGCCCCCTATCACCGACGCCGTCGGCGCCACGAAAGCCGTCTCGTCGATCTCCGGCTCCCTGCCGCCGATCCCCGTGATCATCGCGCGCCGACCCATGTCCGCCTCCCAGCGTCGTAGACAACGCGCAAACCGTACGCCACCCGGTGGGGCGAAGATCACAGGTATCCGACGCCGCGGGTGCAGCTACCGCTGAGTACCGTGAGTTCGTGCCGAAGCGCAAGAACACGTTCTCATCCTGGCGGCGGGGCCTCGCGCAGCGCGTCGTCCACGCGGGCTGGGCCTGGGTGCGGCGCACGGGCTCCGTCACCGCCGAGCACCCCGGCCGCTACCGGTTCGGCACGATGGGAACAGGTACCAGACTCGCCTTCCCGTTCGGCACGGTCTTCGGTGAGCCCTGGATCCACCTCGGCTCCTACTGCATCATCGCCGAGCAGGTCACCCTCACCGCGGGCCTGATGCCCGACCTCGACCTCGGCCCGGACCCGATCCTGCGGATCGGCGACGGCGTCGTCCTGGGCCGCGGCAGCCACGTCATCGCCGACACGACGGTCACGATCGGCGACGACTGCTACTTCGGCCCGTACGTCTACGTCACCTCCACGAACCACTCCTACGACGATCCGCACCAGCCCATCGGCAAGCAGTGGCCGCGGATGGAGCCGGTGGAGATCGGCCCCGGCTGCTGGATCGGCACCGGAGCGGTGATCCTGCCGGGCGCCCGGATCGGGCGGAACGTGGTGGTGGCCGCGGGGGCGGTCGTGCGGGGCACGGTGCCCGACCACGCCGTGGTCGCGGGCGCACCGGCCCGCGTCGTACGGCGCTGGACACCCGCCGACGGCTGGCAGCCGCCGCTGCGCACCCCGGCGCCGGTGCCGATACCGGACGGCGTCACCCCCGAGCAGCTCAGCGCGCTGGCGGACCTGGACGAGGAGGCGGCGGCCCGGCTGGCCGAGCTGGACGAGGAGGCGGCGGCCGGACTCGCGGAGGCGGAGCCGGGTTCCTGACGGTCCGTTCAGCCCGACGCCAGCAGCACCGTCCCCACCAGGGCCAGTCCGGCGCCCGCGGCCTGCACGGCCCGCAGCCGTTCTCGCAGGACCCCCCGCGCGGCCACGGCCGTCACCACCGGGTACAGGGAGGCCAGCACGGCGGCGACCGTCACCGGGCCGTGCTGCGCGGCGATCGAGTACGTGCCGTTCGCGGCGACGTCCGCGAGGCCGACGAAGGCGAGGGCGGGCAGGGTCCGCCAGGGGAAGCCGTCCGCCGGGAGGGCGGGCCCGCCGCGTCGCACCGACACGAACAGCGCGAGACCGCCCGCGGCGACGTTCGTCACCCGCTGCACGAACAGGGCGAGGAACAGGCCGGTCAGTGTCGTCGACGCCTCGGCGATCAGGGCCATCACCGCGCCGAAGCCGAACGCCGCGAGCAGGGTCAGGGCGATGGCCCGGCGCTGGACGGGGGCGCCGCGGAGCTGGGGGCCGCCGGCGAGGCAGACGCCGGCGACGGCGACCAGGATGCCGACGAACTGCGGCAGGCCCGGGCGCTCGCCCAGCATGAGGCCCACCCCGACCGGCACGGCCACCCCGATCGACCCCAGCGGCGAGACCACGCCCATCGGGCCCAGCGCGAGCGCCTTGTAGAAGGCGAGCATCGCCACCGGCCCGACCAGCCCGGCCGCGACGGCGAACCACAGCAGCGGCCCCGCCTCGCTCCAGCCGCCGGTCGCCACCACGAGGGCGCCGAGCACCGCCACCGCGATCGACTGCGAGACCACGACCACCGTGAGCGCGGGCGTGCGCCGGGTGAGCAGGCCGCCGCCGAAGTCGGCCAGTCCCCACAACAGGCTCGTGGCCAGGGCGAAGAGCGCTGTCATGGGGTGGATACCTCGCAGTACAGTTCAGTGAACGATCAGGTCAACCACACCATAGTGCAGTGCATTGCACTGTGTCATACAGAATATTGGACGGAACGTGTCGGACCTCGACCTGCTGACCCAGTCCCTGGCGCGGAGCGTCAAGCACTGGCGCGCGGTGCGCGGCTTCACCCTGGACGTGCTCGCCGCTCGGGCGGGCGTCAGCCGCGGCATGCTCATCCAGATCGAGCAGGCGCGCACCAATCCCAGCCTCGGTACCGTCGTCAAGATCGGCGACGCGCTCGGCATCAGCATCACGACCCTGCTCGACTACGAGCAGGGCCCGAACGTCCGGGTCGTCCCGGCCGAGCAGGCCGTACGGCTGTGGCACACCGACGCCGGCAGCTACAACCGGCTCCTGGCGGGCACCGAGGCGCCCGGCCCGCTGGAGATGTGGGACTGGCGGCTCATGCCCGGTGAGAGCAGTCCGTCGGACCCGCACCCCGCCGGCACGACCGAACTGCTGCACGTCACTGCGGGCGAACTGACCCTCACCGTCGACGGCGTCGAGCACCGGGTGCCCGCGGGCGCCAGCGTCCACTTCGAGGCCAACGTCCCGCACACCTACGGCAACACCGGCGCGGAGCCCATGGAGATGGTCATGGCCGTCTCGGTGCCGCCCGTGGCCTGAGACGCCCGGTCCCGTACAGGCCCGCTGTTGTTAGCGTGCGGCCATGCGCGCACCCATCGGACACTTCGACAACGCCCGCCCGGCCCCCGCCTGCCTCGACGAACTCACCACGCCGGTCGCCGACGCCGTACGCCACTGGCCCGGCAGCGTCCCGGCCGAGCAGATCGTCTACGTCGACACCGACCCCGAGTGGGCCGACACCGCCACCTTCGTCGAGCACTACGGGCAGGACCTCCTGGAGCGGTCAGCCAACTGCGTGGTCGTCGCGGGCAAGCGGGGCGGCGAGTCCACGCTCGCCGCGTGCGTCGTGCTGTCCACCACCCGGGTCGACGTCAACGGCGTGGTGCGCCGGCAGCTCGGTGCCCGCAAGGCCTCCTTCGCCTCCATGGACACGGCCACCGGCGAGACCGGCATGGAGTACGGCGGCATCACCCCGCTCGGTCTGCCGGACGGCTGGCCCGTCCTGGTGGACGCGGCCGTGGTCGACCTGCCGTACGCGCTCGTCGGCAGTGGCCGGCGGCGCGGAAAACTGCTCGTTCCCGGGAAGGCGTTCGCGGAACTGCCGGGCGCCGTGGTGCTGGACGGTCTCGGGGTCTCCTGAGCTACGCCGCGCCGTGGTGGGCCAGGGGGAGATGGGGGTCGCTCTCGCCCGGGGCCGGTTCCGGATCCGCGTGCACCAGGGCCGCGGTCAGGCGCGGTACCGCGTGCAGCAGCGCGTGCTCGGCGTCCACGGCGATGCGGTGGGCCTCGCGCACCGTCGCGTCTCCGTCCACCACGACCGCCACCTCGGCGCGCAGCCGGTGGCCGATCCAGCGCAGCCGCAGCTCGCCCACCCCGCGCACCCCGGGCACCTCGGCCAGGGCCCGCTCGGCCCGGTCGACCAGGGCCGGGTCGACGGCGTCCAGCACCCGGCGGAACACCTCCCGGGCCGCGTCCCGCAGCACCAGTGCGATCGCCGCGGTGATCAGCAGCCCGACGGCCGGGTCGGCCCATTGCCACCCGAGGGCGGAGCCGCCGGCGCCCAGCAGCACGGCCAGCGAGGTGAAGCCGTCGGTGCGGGCGTGCAGCCCGTCGGCGACCAGCGCCGCCGAGCCGATCGAGCGGCCGACGCGCATGCGGTAGCGGGCCACCCACTCGTTGCCCGCGAAGCCGACGAGGGCGGCCGCGGCGACCGCCGGGACGTGCTGGACCGGGCGCGGATCCAGCAGCCGCTCCACCGCCGTCCAGCCCGCGAAGACCGCGGACGCCGCGATCGTCAGCACGATCACGAGACCGGCCAGGTCCTCGGCCCGCCCGTAGCCGTAGGTGAAACGGCGCGTGGCCGCGCGCCGGCCCAGCACGAAGGCGATCGCGAGCGGGACGGCGGTCAGCGCGTCCGCGGTGTTGTGCACCGTGTCGCCGAGCAGCGCCACGGACCCGGAGGCGGCCACCACGGCCGCCTGGGCCAGCGCCGTCACACCGAGGACGGCGAGCGAGACCCACAGCGCCCGCATCCCGCGGGCCGAGGACTCCAGGGCGGAGTCGACCTTGTCGGCCATCTCGTGGGAGTGCGGGGCGAGGAGGTGACCCACCCGGTGGCGCAGGCCGTGGCGATGCCCGCGCCCGTGGGTGTGGTCGTGCTCGTGCGCGTGCTCGTGCCGGTCGCTCACGTGGATCCCCTTTCCGGTGCGCGCGAGAGTGGACGTACCCGCGCCCGGGCGCCATTATGTGCGTATGAGCGCACGCATGCACCTGTCATCTGCGCATGATGCGCATCCGCGCAGCTCCGGCGAGGAACAGCTGGCCCTCGCCGCGGAGCTCCTCGCCCTGCTCGGCGACCGCACCCGGCTCGCCCTGCTGCACGCGCTGACCGGGGGAGAGGCCGACGTCACGACGCTCACGGAGGCGTGCGGGTCGGCCAGGCCGGCCGTCAGCCAGCACTTGGCGCGGCTGCGCCTCGCGGGCCTGGTGAGCACGCGCAAGGAGGGCCGCCGGGTGATCTACTCACTCCGCGACGGCCATCTGCGCCGGCTCGTCGACGAAGCGCTGAACGTGGCCGATCACCGCCTCAATGATCGTCCGCCGCACGACTGAGTCAGTACCGCGCGGCCGTCCCCAGGTACTGCTCGGCGAAGGCGGCGGCGGCCGCCGGCGAGGTGAACAGGCGGCGCAGCCGGGCGAGCGTGGTGCCGGCGCGGAACGGGTCGCCCGCCGCCGTGCCGTGGTACACCTCGGACAGCCACTGCGAGAACTCCTGGTAGTCCCACACCCGCCGCAGACACGCCTCCGTGTAGCCGTCGAGGCCGCTGCCGTCACCGGAGGTCAGCCGCGCGACCAGGGCGTCACCGAGCAGGAAGGCGTCGTGCAGGGCGAGGTTCATGCCCTTGGCGGCGATCGGGGCGACCAGATGGGCCGCGTCACCGGCGAGGAAGAGCCGTCCGTGCGCCATCGGCTCGACCACGTAGTCGTGCATGTCCAGCACGCGCTTCTCGATCAGCCGCCCCTCGGTCAGTGGCGGCACACCGGCCGCCCCGAGCCGCTCCCGGAGCTCCGACCACACCCGCTCGTGCGGCCAGTTCTCCGGGTCGTCGCCCGGCGGGCACTGGAGGTAGTAGCGGGTCACCTCCGGGCTGCGGGGCATCTGGCCGGCGAAGCCGCGCGCATGGCAGCCGAACAGCACGCAGTCGGTGGACGGCGGTGCCTCGGCGAGCAGGGCCAGCCAGCCGATGCCGTAGTCGTGCCGCGCGATCCGGACCCGCTCGGGCGGGAGCGAGGCCCGGCTGGCCCCGCGCGCCCCGTCGCAGCCCGCGACGAAGTCGCAGTGCACGACCTGGCGTTCACCCGTCCCGGGGCAGGTGTAGGACACCCGGGGCCGGTCGGTGTCGAGGTCGTGGATCCGCACGTCGCGGACCCCGAAGCGGATCTGTCCGCCCCGGACGTCGGCGTACTCGCGGACCAGGTCCGTCACCAGCAACGGCTGCGGATAGACGAAATGGTGACTGCCCGTCAGCTCTCCGTACGGGAACCGGTACCGCTCTCCGTCGAAGCGGAACTCGCACGCGGTGTGCAGTTCCGCCCGGTCCAGCAGGTTACGGGCGAGGCCCCGCTTCTCCAGCCCGCGTACGGCCCGTTCCTCGATGACCCCGGCACGGGGCCGGTGTTCGATGAAGTCGCGGGTCTCCGTCTCCAGCACCAGGCAGTCCACGGACGCGGCCCGCAGGATGTTGCCGACGGTGAGACCGGCGGGACCGGCGCCCACGACAACGACCGGGAAGCGTTGCGGGGCGCCGGAGCCGGCGGGCGGAAGGGGGCGGGTCATGCGCACATTATGGAGGCGGCCTCAGTGGACGGGCACTGCCTCGACCGACACCTCCTCGATGCTCCGCTCGATCTCCCCGGCCCCGGAGGCCGAGGCCCGCGCCCAGTAGTAGATCGCCAGCGAGAACACCGCGACGACCAGGATGTCCCACCACAGGGCGAGGTGCCCCTGGCCGCCGAAACCGCCCTGCCAGGAGATGACGCCCATGCCCAGCAGGTAGACGGGCAGCCACTGGGCGGCCCTGAAGTCGAGCCGGGGAGCGTCGGGCAGGCCCTTGCGGGTGGCGTACCAGGCGTAGCCGCCGAGCAGGACGTAGCCGAGGACGATGGCCACACCGAGCCGCCACAGCGTGTCCCAGGTGGACCAGTAGATGATGAGGTTGGCCACCACGAACGACAGCGGCGAGAGGACCTTCCCGGCGGGCAGGCGGTAGGGGCGCGCCCGGTGCGGCAGCCGGTCCGCGAAGACGCCGTAGGCCAGCGGGGCACCCGCGTACATCAGCACGCTCGCCGAGGTGATGAAGCCGACCAGCTGCTGCCAGCTCGGGAACGGCAGGAAGCAGACCACGCCGGTCACGAACGACACGATCAGCCCGAACCACGGCACGCCGCGGGCGTCGGTGCGGACGAAGAGCTTCGGCGCGTAGCCGTTGCCGGCCAGTCCGTAGGAGACGCGGGATGTGGCCGTCGTGTAGATCAGGCCGGTGCCGCCCGGGGAGACCACCGCGTCCAGGTACAGCACCACGCTCAGCCAGCCGAGGCCCACCAGGGTCGCCAGACCCGCCCACGGGCCGGTGATGCCGGGGTAGTCGAGCTTGGTCCAGCCGTGCGCGAAGGAGCCCAGCGGCAGGGCGGCGATGAAGACGACCTGGAGCAGGACGTAGATGGCCGCCCCGATGGCGACCGAGCCGATCGTGGCGCGCGGCAGATCCCGCTGCGGGTCGCGGCTCTCGCCCGCGAGCTGGATGGCCTGCTCGAAGCCCAGCAGGGCGAAGATGATGCCGCTGGAGCTGACGGCGCTCAGCACGCCGTGGGCGCCGAACGGGGCGAAGCCGTGCTCGGTGAAGTTGCCCGGGTGGAAGTTGCCGGCCGCGATGATGAAGATCGCGGCCAGTGGCACGGCCACCTTCCACCAGGTGGCGGCGCTGTTGGTGTGCGCCAGGATCCGCACGCCGAGGAAGTTGACCACGACGAACACGGCCATCAGCAGGACGGCGACGACGAAGCCGCTCGTCGTCAGCGTCCCGTCCTTCGCGTGCTGGAAGCCCTGGGCCCAGTGCCAGTGCCCGGCGTAGCCGATCATGGCCTCGACCTCGATCGGTGCCACGGTCGCCGCCTGGAGCCAGGAGAACCAGCCGAAGGACATGCCGGCCAGCCCGCCGAACGCGTAGTGCGGATACCGGGCCGTGCCGCCCGCGACCGGGAACATGCCACCCAGTTCCGCGTGCACCAGCGCCAGCAGCACGATCGCCACGGCGCCGATGAGCCAGGACAGGATCGCCGCGGGGCCGGCCACCACGACCGCCTTCTCGGCGCCGTACAGCCAGCCCGAGCCGATGATGGAACCGACGGACGCCCACATGAGCCCGATCAGCCCGACATCCCGGCGCAGGCCGTCTCTTTCCATGAATACAGGGCCTCTCGAAGATGAACTCGGGGAGTTCGGGGAGCAAGAGGCCTCAGGTTAGGAATCGGCCGGCCGGCCGCAGAAGACGAGTTGTGCACCCTTGACCGGGTGCGGGTATTTCGTGGGGAACGCTTCAGGATTCCTGTACGCGGTGATGAGACAGCCGTGGGATCTCGATCGCCGGGCAGCGGTCCATCACCATCTCCAGGCCCGCCGCGCGGGTCCGGTCGTACGCCGCCTCGTCGATGACACCCAGTTGGAACCAGACGCCCTTCGCGCCCTTGGCGACCGCCTCGTCCGCGACGGCTCCGGCGAGGTCGCTGTTCACGAACACGTCGACGACGTCCACGTCGAAGGGGATGTCCGCCAGGCTCGCGTACCCCTTCTCCCCGTGCACCGTCTCCGCCTTCGGGTGCACCGGCACGACGCGCTTGCCGAAGCGCCGGAGCACGGCTGCCACGCCGTACGCCGCCCGCTGCCGGTTCGACGACAGGCCGACCACGGCCCAGGTGTCGCCGAGCTCGGTGAGGATCCTGCGGACCGTTGCCTCGTCGCCGTACACCGGCGGCCTCCTCGTCAGTCGTGGACGCACTGCACTGCTCTGCGGGCAACGACGCAGGACGCGCGGTGATTCCCGGACGTCCCGTGATAGCTTGCCGAGGCCAGTCGAACCCATGTACGTGGGTCAGGGAATCCGGTGTGAATCCGGAACTGACGCGCAGCGGTGAGGGGGACGGGCGGGGCCTCGGCCACTGGACTTCCTCGCGGACGTCCGGGAAGGCGCCCCGATCCGGGTGAACCCGAGTCCGAAGACCTGCTGGCGGCCCCCGCGGCCGCGTGCGGCGGGGGAGCACCGTACGACCGGGCCCCGCGAATGGGCCCTCGACGCCTGAGGACTGGTTCTTCGTGCCCCTCGCCCGACCCGCCCGTGCCGCCGCCCTGCTCGCGGCCGGCTCCCTGCTCCTGACCGGCTGCGGCGGCACCGCGTCCACCGACGCCAAGGCCGCCGTCACCCTCAACAACTGCGGGCACGACGTCCGGGTGGCGGCCCCGCCGCGGCACGCCGTGTCCCTCAACCAGGGCACCACCGAGATCCTGCTCTCCCTGGGCCTCGCCGACCGCCTCGCGGGCACGGCCACCTGGACCGACCCCGTGATGAAGGGGCTGGAGAAGGACGAAGCGGAGGTGCCGCGCATCGCCGACAACAACCCCTCCTTCGAACGCGTCCTGGACACCGAACCCGACTTCGTCGCCGCCTCCTTCGTCTCCACCCTCGGCAAGGGCGGCGTCGCCACCCGCGAGCAGTTCGAGAAGCTCGGCGTCCCCACCTACGTCTCCCCGTCCGACTGCGCCGGCAAGGACAACTCGGGCGGCGGCGACGGCGCCCGCGACAAGGCCCTGGGCATCGACACCGTCTACGGCGAGGTACGCGACCTCGCGACCGTGTTCGGGGTGAAGAAGCGCGGCGACGCGCTCGTGGCCTCCCTCCGGCAGCGCGTGAAGAAGGCCACCGCCGGTACCGACGCCTCCGACGTCACCCTCCTGTACTGGTTCGCGAACTCCGAGTCCCCCTACATGGCGGGCTGTTGCGGGGCGCCCGGCATCATCACCCGGGCCCTCGGCGCGAAGAACGTCTTCGACGACACGCACGAGGAGTGGCCCCAGATCAACTGGGAGACGGTCGCCGACCGCGACCCCGACGTCCTCGTCATCGGCGATCTGACCCGTAAGTCGCAGACCGCCGAGTCGGCCGCCAGGAAGATCGCCTTCCTGGAGTCCAACCCGGTCACCCGGAACATGGACGCCGTCCGGCACAAGCGGTACGTGCTGCTCAGCGGGCAGGCCATGAACCCGACCATCCGCACCGTAGAGGGCGTGGAACAGGTGGCCGCCGGACTGCGCCGGTTCGGGCTGGTGAAGTGACCGCCGGGAGTGTGCCGGGTGTCGCGGCCCGGCCCCGGCGGCGGACCGGGCTCGCACTGGGGGCGGCCGGGGCGGCCGCCCTCGTCGCCTCCCTCGCCGTGGCCATCACCATCGGTCCCGCCGACATCCGCGTCGCCGACGTGTGGTCCGTCGTGGCCGCCCGCGTCGGCCTCGGCAGCTCGGACCTGACACCGATCCGGGACGGCATCGTCTGGCAGCTGCGGCTGCCCCGCACCCTGCTCGCGGCCGTGTGCGGGGCCGGACTCGCCGTCTGCGGGGCGGTGATGCAGTCGCTGCTGCGCAACCCGCTCGCCGACCCCTTCGTGCTCGGGGTGTCCTCGGGCGCCTCCACCGGAGCGGTCCTCGTGGTCGTGCTCGGCGCGGGCGGCGGCGCCCTGTCGGTGTCCGCCGGCGCGTTCCTCGGCGCCCTGCTGTCGTTCGCGCTGGTCCTGCTGCTCAGCCACACCCTCGGCGGCACCACCGACCGGGTCGTCCTCGCGGGCGTCGCCGCCATGCAGCTCTTCTCGGCGCTCACCTCGTTCGTCGTGATGACCTCCGCCGACGCCGAGACGACCCGCGGCGTGCTGTTCTGGCTCCTCGGCTCGCTCGGCGGCGCCGGCTGGACCGACGTGTGGCTGTGCCTGGCCGTGCTGGCCGTGGCACTGGTGGTGTGCCTGTCCTACGCCCGCACCCTCGACGCCTTCGCCTTCGGGCAGGACGCGGCGGCCGCGCTCGGGGTGTCCGTCGCCCGCACCCGCCTGGTGCTGCTGTGCGTCACGGCCCTGCTCACGGCCGCGCTGGTCAGCTCGGCCGGGGCGATCGGCTTCGTGGGACTGGTCCTGCCGCACGCTGCCCGGGCCCTGACCGGCCCGGGGCACGCGCGGCTGCTGCCGGTCACCGCCCTCGCGGGAGCGGTCTTCCTGGTGTGGGTGGACACCCTCGCCCGGACGGTCCTCGAACCGCAGGAGGTTCCGGTGGGGGTCGTGACGTCGCTGATCGGGGTGCCGGCGTTCGTGGCGGTGCTGTACCGGACGCGGAGGGCACGGTGAGCGGCGCGGGGGCACCGGTGGGGGCGGAGGGCGCGGTGAGTGGCGCGGGAGCATCCGTGGGGGCGGGGCTGCGGGCCGACCGGGTCAGCCGCCGCGCCGACGGGAACCTCATCCTGGACGGCGTCACCCTCGCGCCCGAAACCGGCTCCACGGTCGGCGTCCTCGGCCCCAACGGCTCCGGCAAGTCCACCCTGCTGCGGCTGCTGGCCGGGCTGCTCACGCCGGCCTGCGGAGTCGTCACCCTCGACGGCACGCCGCTGGGCGACCTGCCCCGCCGCACGGTCGCGCGCCGCCTCGCCGTCGTCGAGCAGCAGTCGGACACCCAGGTGGAGCTGACGGTCGAGGACGTGGTGCGGCTCGGCCGCGTCCCGCACCGCCGCGCCTGGACCCCCGCCTCCGCCGACGACGAACGGGCGGTGCGTGCCGCCCTGGAACGCACCGGGCTCGACGACCGTTCCGGCCGGCTCTGGCACACCCTCTCGGGCGGTGAACGCCAGCGGGTGCAGATCGCCCGCGCGCTCGCCCAGGAACCCCGCGAGCTCCTCCTCGACGAGCCCACCAACCACCTCGACGTCCACCACCAGCTCGACCTGCTCACCCTGGTCACGGGCCTGCCGGTCACCACCGTCGTCGCCCTGCACGACCTCAACCTCGCGGCGATGTACTGCGACCGGGTCGTCGTGCTGTGCGCGGGGCGGGTCGTGGCGGGAGGCACCCCGCAGGACGTCCTCACGGCGGAGCTCATCGCCGAGGTGTACCGGGTGCGGGCCGCCGTCAGCCGCGAAGGGCCCGACGGGCGGCCCCACGTGCGGTTCCTGGGCACGCTGGCCTGAGAAGGGAGGCCGGGCACACCACGGGTGGGGGGATTGCGCCACAGCGACCGGGAAACGCCGAACCTGCCTGCGTGGGGCCGCCCGCGCGCCTACGCTCGCCTCGTGCTGCGCATCATCGACGACCGGACCGGCGAGCCGGTCGACGCCGCCCCGGCCCGCCGGGGCCTGACCCGTGTCGAGGTGCACGCGTCCGGCTCCGAAACGACGAACCTGCGGGTGCTGCTCGTCGGGGACCTGCTGGTCAGGGCCCTGGAACTCGGCGGCACACCGGTGTGGGCGCTGCTGACCGGCGGCCACCGCCAGGCGGAGCTGCGCGCCGACGCCGCGACGCTCGGCATCCGCCCCTTCGAGGACAGCCCCGACGTCGGTGCCGGCCTGGGCGAGGCCCAGGCCGTCCACGTCACCGCCGGGGGCGGCACGGTGCCCGACGGGGTCCGGCTCACCGTCGCGCCGGCGGAGCCGGAACCGCCGCGGTCCTGTGACCCGGCCGCCCTGCGCCTCGCGCTGATCACCCGTCACCACAGCACCCCGGTCCGGCTGGAGGAGGCCGGGCTCGACGACGCCCACGCCACCCTCGCCCGCTGGCGTGGCGCGGTCGCCCGCTGGGCACGGCAGCCCTCACGGCCGATCCCCGACGCCGTACGGGGCAGGCTGCGCGACGCCTGGGAGGACGACCTGGACGTACCCGGTGTGCTGGACGTCCTGCGCCATGTGGAGACCGAGCCGGACCTGGCCGACGGCGCCCGGTTCGAGACGTACGCCTACGCCGACCGGCTGCTCGGCCTCGACCTCACCCGCGATCTGGGAGCCCCGTCATGATCGAACGCGCCGGAGCAGGCCCGCTGCGCCGCCTGGTCGTGCTGCGGCACGCCAAGTCCGCCTGGCCCGTGGACGTCGCCGACCACGAACGCCACCTCGCCCCGCGCGGCCGCCGGGACGCCCCCGCGGCCGGGCGGGTCCTGGCCGATGCCGACCTCCTGCCGGACCTCGCGCTGTGCTCCACCGCCGTCCGCGCCCGCGCGACCTGGGACCTGGCCTCCGCCGAGTGGGGCACGCCCCCGCCGGTCCGTTACGACCGGCGGCTGTACGCCGCCGGCCCGGCCGGTCTGCTGGCCGTCGTCCACGAAGTGCCCGCCGAGGTCGAGACGCTGCTGCTGATCGGGCACAACCCCGGGCTGGAGGAACTGGTCCTGGCCCTCGCCGCCGATGGCCTCGACGACACCCTGGAACGGGTCCGCACGAAGTTCCCCACCTCGGCGATCGCCGTCCTGACCTGGCGCGGCACCGCCTGGCGGGCCCTCGCGCCCGACGCCGCGCTGCTCACCTCCGTGACCGTCCCCCGGGGCAAGAAGAAGTAGCCGGGGACCCCGCGCCGGTATGGGGCCGTTCCGGTGATGTGCGCCGGGTTCGGGCTGCGCACACCTGCCGCGGCGGGTACGCCGACTGCGAAGAACGGCCGTCCCATCCATGAGGAGAGCAGCGATGCACGCGGTGATTCGGCGGTACGAAGGGGTGACCGACCCGGCTGAGGCGGGACGCAGGGTGAACGAGGAGTTCCTGCCGCTCATCCGCCAGGTCCGGGGGTTCGTGGCCTACTACTTCGTCGATGCCGGCGGCGGGGTGGTGGTGTCGACGGGGTTCTTCGAGGACCGGGCCGGAGCCGAGGAGTCGACCGAGAGGGCGGGCGGATTCGTCCGGGACCGGCTCGCCGAGCTGCTGCCCAACCCGCCCCAGATCACGGCCGGCGAGGTCGTGGCCCGCTCGTAGGGGAGGTCCCGGCGTCCCGGCCGGCGCCCGCCGGGACGCCGGCGGCCACGCGATTAGGCTGGCCGGATGCAGGACGAATACCGCACGGTCGCCGGCACCGGCGTGCACGAGACCGAGGTCAACCGCTCCCGCTTCCTGTGTGCCCTCGCCCCGGCGGCGACCGAGCAGGAGGCACAGGACTTCATCGCCGCGGTCCGCAAGGAGCACGCCGACGCCTCCCACAACTGCTGGGCCTATGTGATCGGTGCCGACGCCTCCGTCCAGAAGGCGAGCGACGACGGCGAACCGGGCGGCACCGCCGGCGTCCCGATGCTCCAGATGCTGCTGCGCCGCGACATGCGGTACGTCGTCGCCGTCGTCACCCGCTACTTCGGCGGGGCGAAACTCGGCGCCGGCGGCCTCATCCGGGCGTACGGCGGGGCGGTCGGCGAGGCCCTGGACACCCTCGGCACCCGCACCCGCCGCAGGTACCGGCTGGCCACCGTCACCGTCGACCACCTGCGGGCCGGCAAGCTGGAGAACGACCTGCGCACGACCGGGCGCGACGTCCGCGACGTGCGCTACGGGGAGGCGGTCACGATCGAGATCGCCCTCCCCGACGCCGACGTGGACGCCTTCCGGTCCTGGCTCGCCGACGCCACCGCCGGGACGGCCGGCTTCGAACCGGGCGGGGAGGCGTACGGGGACGCTTGACGGCGGTTCCGTCCCTGCGCCCCCTGCCGTCGCCGCCGGAGGTCAGCGGCCGGTGCCGTTGCGGCCCCCGTCGTCCGCCGCTTTCCCGGCCGCCGCACCCGCCGGCACGCGCCCCAGCCGGTACGCGAGCAACGCCGTACCCGCGGCGAGGGCCGCGAGGACGTAGGCCGTGAGGCCGAAGGCCCGCGCGAAGTCGCCCGAGTCCGTGTCCGGGCCCGGGGACTGGGGGTTGGTACCCAGTGAGCCGCGGTACAGGGCGCCGATGACGGCCACCCCGAAGGCCATCCCCGCCTGGGTCACGGTGTTCAGCACACCCGACCCGGCGCCCGCGTCGTCCGGGTGGACCCGGGTGAGGACGGTGTCCACCAGGGGCGCGACGACCAGGCCCTGCCCGAGCCCGGAGACGCCCATCACCGCCGCGAGCGCGACCACCTGGGCCGAGCGGTCCAGGCCGGTGACCGCCGGGACGGCCGCGAGACCCGCCGCCATGACCAAGCCGCCCGCCACCGACACCCCGATCCCGAACCGGGCGGCGAGCCGACGGCACGCGGCCGAGGCGACGATGAACCCGAGGCCGAGCGGCACGAAGACCAGGCTCGCTGCCAGCGGGGTCTGCCGCAGGCCCGACTGGAGGTGATAGGTGAGCACCAGGAACAGCCCGGCGTTGCCCGAGAAGAACATCAGCACCGTGCCCATGCTGAGCGGGAAGCCCTTGGCCCGCAGCAGCTGGCCCGGCAGCAGCGGGTCGTTGCCGGCGGCCTCCGTCCGGCGCTCCCAGCGCAGGAACGCCAGGGTGCCGGCGGCGCCGAGGACGAAGCACGGGTACGTCCACCAGGGCCAGCCGTGTTCACCGCCGAGGATCAGCGGGATCAGCACGAGGGGCAGCAGCAGGGCGGTGAAGGCCGCGCCGACGATGTCGAGGCGCGGCAGGTCCGCGCTGCGGCTCTCGCTGACGGCGGGCACCGCCGCGCACAGGATCGCCGCACCGATGGGCAGGTTGATCAGGAAGATCATGCGCCAGCCCAGACCCGCCACGTCGAGGTCCAGCAGCAGGCCTCCGCCCACGAGGCCGGCGATGACGCCCGCGCCGATGGAGGCGCCGTAGGCACCGACGGCCCTGGCCCGGTCGCGTTCGTGCACGAAGACGGCCCGGATGAGGGAGAGCACCTGCGGTGTCATCACCGCGGCCGACAGGCCCTGGAGCACGCGGGCCGCGATGAGCGTGCCCGGGCCGGGGGCGAGCGCGCACAGCAGGGAGGTCAGGGTGAAGGCGGCCACGCCGTACTGGAAGGTGCGCTTGCGGCCGATCCGGTCGCCGAGACGGCCGCCGGTCACCATGCCCGCCGCGTAGGCGATCACGTATCCGTCGATCACGAACTGGAGCTGGCCGAACCCGGCGTTCAGGTCCGCCTGGATCCCCGGAGCGGCGACGTTCACGATGAACATGTCGATCTGGCTCATGAACATCGCCAGGAGGACCACCGTGAGCCCTGCCCATTCCCGCCCGGTGGCTCGGGAGCCGGTTGTGGTGGAGGCCCCGGCCGTGGCCTTCGCGTTCGCTTTGCGTGTATCAGTGCGCATGTCACCACTCGTCGTCACGTACGTTTAGCGCTAAATTCAGATCTAAATGTAGCAGCTGGAAGGGAAGCCCATGCAGACGCCGGAACGAAGCGATGACCGGCCGGCCGCCGTCGGTGCGGCAGGAGACGATCCGGCGGATGCCATCGCGGCCGCCTGGAGCCGCGAACGCCCCCAGACACCGGTGGACTCCGTCGGTGTGGTGACGAGGATCTGGCAGCTCGCCAAGCACTTCGGGGACGACCGCCGGCGGGTCCTGGCCGAGGCGGGAGTCGATCCGGCCACCCTGGACCTGCTGAGCGTGCTGCGCCGCAGCGGCCCGCCCTACACGATGAGCACCCGGGATCTCGCCGCGCACTCCCTGGTCACCGCGGGTGCCATCTCGCAGCGGGTCGCGCGCGCCGAACGCGAGCACCTGGTCACCCGCCGCCCCGCACCCGGCCGCAGCCGCGCGGTGCTGGTGGAACTCACCCCGTCCGGACACGAACTGGTCGAGCGCACGGTGGACCGGGTGCTCGCGCGTGAGGCGGAACTCCTGGAAGGGCTGGGTGCGGAGCGGCAGGGAGCGCTCGCCGAACTGTTGCGGGAACTGCTCGGCGACGTGCAGGAGCGGCTGGGCGTGCGGGGCGTCTCCCACGTGGGGCACGAGGGCCTCGACCACCCGGAGCGGGGCTGAGCCCGCCCGGCCTCGCGCTGCCCCGGCCCGGCCGCCCTCGTGCCCCGAGGCCGTCGCCGAGCGGCTGAACGGCCGTGGGCACTCGGGGGGTTCCGGTCGTCGTCCGGGGGATGTCCGGGCCGTTGAACCACCGCATCGCGCCAGAATGACTCTGTTTCACGGCGCATCCGAGACATTTCCCCTGAATTGCCGTCGGATGGGCGTGGTGGTCCGGGGTTCGTGGTGGACCAGGGGCTCACACGCGTTAGCGTGGTGGGTCTGACATCGGGCGGGGCCGGCTCGTGCCGGTGGAGAACGACAGCAGGGGGAGCCATGCAGGCCGGGGCGGCGTCTTGAGGCTGCTGCACACCTCCGACTGGCATCTCGGCCGGGCCTTCCACCGGGTGAACATGCTCGGCGCCCAGGCCGAGTTCATCGGCCACCTCGTCACGACCGTGCGGGAGCGGGCCGTGGACGCGGTGGTCGTGTCGGGAGACGTCTACGACCGTGCCGTGCCGCCGCTCGCCGCCGTCGAGCTGTTCGACGACGCCCTGCACCGCCTCGCCGCCCTCGGCGTGCCCACGGTGATGATCTCCGGGAACCACGACTCGGCCCGCCGGCTGGGCGTCGGCGCGGGGCTGATCGGGCGGGCCGGCATCCACCTGCGGACCGAGCCGTCGGCGGCCGGCACCCCCGTCGTGCTGGCCGACGCCCACGGGGAGGTCGCCTTCTACGGGCTGCCCTACCTCGAACCGGCCCTGGTGAAGGACGAGTTCGGGGTGGAGAAGGCCGGACACGAGACCGTGCTCGCCGCCGCCATGGACCGCGTCCGCGCCGACCTCGCCGCCCGCCCGCCCGGCACGCGCTCGGTCGTCCTCGCGCACGCCTTCGTCACCGGCGGCGAACCCAGCGACAGCGAGCGGGACATCACCGTCGGCGGCGTCGCCGCCGTACCGGCCGGGGTCTTCGACGGCGTCGACTACGTGGCGCTCGGGCATCTGCACGGCTGCCAGACCATCACCGACCGCGTCCGCTACTCCGGATCCCCGCTGCCCTACTCCTTCTCGGAGGCCGCCCATCGCAAGAGCATGTGGCTGGTCGACCTGGCCGCGGACGGCTCCGTCGCCGCCGAGCGCGTCGACTGCCCGGTGCCCCGCGCGCTGGCCCGGATCCGCGGCACGCTGGAAGACCTCCTGGCCGATTCCGAACTGACCCGGCACGAGGAGGCGTGGGTCGAGGCCACCCTCACCGACCCCGTCCGCCCGGCCGACCCGATGGCCCGGCTCACCGCCCGCTTCCCGCACACGCTCAGCCTCGTCTTCGATCCCGACCGCGAAGACGACGAGTCCGAGGTGTCGTACGCCCGGCGCCTCGCCGGCCGCAGCGACCAGGAGATCGCCGAGGACTTCGTCGCCCATGTGCGCGGCGCCGGTCCCGACCCGCACGAACAGGGCGTGCTGCGGGACGCGTTCGACGCGGTGCGGGCCGACGAGACCGTGCGGGAGGTGGCCCGGTGAGGCTCCACCGGCTCACGGTCACCGCCTTCGGGCCCTTCGGAGGCACCCAGACCGTCGACTTCGACGAGCTGTCGAGCGCGGGGCTGTTCCTGCTGCACGGGCCCACCGGCGCGGGCAAGACCTCCGTCCTCGACGCCGTCTGCTACGCCCTCTACGGCTCGGTGCCGGGCGCCCGGCAGGGCGGCGGGCAGGGCACGACCCTGCGCAGCGACCACGCCGCCCCAGCGACCCGCACCGAGGTCACCCTCGACCTCACCGTCGCCGGACGCCGTCTGGAGGTCACCCGCCAGCCGCCCTGGGAGCGCCCCAAGAAGCGCGGCACCGGCACCACCCTGGACAAGGCGCAGACGTGGCTGCGCGCGTACGACGCCACGGCCGGGACCTGGAAGGACCTCAGCCGTTCCCACCAGGAGATCGGGGAGGAGATCACGCAGCTCCTCGGTATGAGCCGGGAGCAGTTCTGCCAGGTCGTGCTGCTGCCGCAGGGCGACTTCGCAAGGTTCCTGCGCGCCGACGCCGAGGCCCGCGGCAAACTGCTGGGCCGCCTGTTCGACACCCGCCGCTTCGCCGACGTCGAGAAGCGCCTCGCCGAGCGCCGCCGTGCCACCGAGGCCCAGGTGCGGGACGGGGACACGGAGCTGCTGGCCGATGCCCACCGAATGCAGCAGGCCGCGGGCGACGCGATGGAGCTGCCGGCTCTCGCCCCGGGCGAACCGGGACTCGCCGAGGCCGTCCTGAGCGCGGCCGCCGTCGCCCGCAGCACCGCCCGCGAGCAGCTCACCGTCGCCGCGTGCACCCTCACCGCCGCCGAGTCCGCGCAGGCCGCCGCAGCCCGTGCCCTGGACGACGCCCGGGAACGGGACCGCCTCCAGCGGCGGTTCGCCCAGGCACGGCAACGGGCGGCGAGCCTGGAGCAGGGAGCCGAGGCCTACCGGGAGGCGCAGGCGCTCATGGAGCGGGCCCGCAAGGCCGAAGCGGTCGCCCCCGCCCTGGACCTGCGGGAATCCTCCGAAGCCGAACACCGCCGGGCCGCCGCCGCCGAGGCACGCGCCCGTGCCCTGCTGCCGGAGACCTTCGCCGACGCGGGCGCGGCCGGGCTCGCCTCCGCCGCCCGCCGGGCCGCCGAGGAACTGGGCGGACTCGACTCGGCCCGCCGCGCCGAGCGGCGGCTGGGCGAACTCCTCGACGAGCGCGCCGGCCTGGACCGCCAGGAGCACGCCGACGCCGACCTCCTCCAGGAGGCGGAGGCCTGGCTCGACGGCTGGGAGGAGACGCGCACCGCACTCCAGGAGCGGGTCGACTCCGCCCAGAAGGACGCCGCCCTCGCCGAGCAGCTCGCCGAACGGCGCGAGCCCGCGCGGCAGCGGCTGCGGGCGGCCCGCCTGCGCGAGAGGCTCGCCCAGGACACGGACCAGGCGGTCGAGCGGGTCCGCACCGCACAGGACAAGGCACTGCGGGCCAAGCAGCACTGGCTCGACCTCAAGGAACAGCGCCTGAACGGCATCGCCGCCGAACTCGCCGCGGAGCTCACCGACGGCCGACCGTGCGCCGTCTGCGGCGCCACCGAACACCCCGCCCCCGCCCGCAAGGTCGCCGGGCACGTCGACCGCGAGGCGGAGGAGCACGCCCTCACCGCCTACCAGCGCGCCGACGAACAGCGCGCCGAGGACGAGCGGCGCCTCGGGCTCGTACGGGAGGAACTGGCGGCCGCGAGCGCGGCGGCCGGTGACACCCCGACCGGCCAACTCGCTCTGGAACTGGATGAGTTGGAGGAGCAGTACACGCGCGCCCGCAGTGCGGCAGCCGAACTGCACGCCGCGCAGGAGCGGCTGCGGCACGCCGGGCACGAACACGAACGGCGCCTGGCCGCCCGGCAGGAGGCCGCCGTACGGACCGCGTCCCGGGTCGGTCACCGGGAGCGGCTGGACCGCGAACGGACCGCTCTGGAGGAGGAGCTGGCCCGGGCCCGGGGCTCCCTGGACAGTGTCGCCGCCCGGGCCGCACAGCTGGAGCGGCGGACCGCGCTGCTCACGGACGCCGCCGACGCCGCCCGGGCCGCCGAGGACAGCGCCCAGCGGCTCAAGGACGCCGACGCCCGGCTCGCCGACGCCGCCTTCCGCGCCGGCTTCGAGACGCCGCAGGCCGCGGCCGCCGCCCTCCTCGACAACGCCGCCCACCGCGAGCTGCAACACCGCCTGGACGCCTGGCAGAACGAGGAGGCCGCCGTCCGGGCCGTCCTGGCCGAGGCCGACACGGTCGCCGCGGCCCGCGAGCCGCGGGCCGACCCGGAGACGGCGCAGCGGACGGCCGACGCGGCGGACCGGCGGCTGCGCGACGCCGCCTCCGCCCACGACGCCGCCCGCCGGCGCTGCGCCGAACTCGACCGGCTGTCCGCCCGGGCGGCCGCCTCCGTGCGCCGGCTGGCGCCGCTGCGCGAGGAGTACGACCGCGTCGCCCGCATGGCCGGTCTCACCGCCGGCACCTCGGCGGACAACGAACGCCGGATGCGCCTGGAGTCATACGTCCTGGCGGCCCGGCTGGAGCAGGTCGCCGCCGCCGCGACCGTGCGTCTGCGGCGCATGTCGTCCGGCCGCTACACCCTGGTCCACTCCGACGACCGCACCGGCCGCGGCCGCAGCGGACTCGGACTGCACGTCGTCGACGCCTGGACCGGCCGCGAACGCGACACGGCGACGCTGTCGGGCGGCGAGACGTTCTTCGCCTCGCTGGCCCTGGCCCTCGGCCTCGCGGACGTCGTCACGGACGAGGCGGGCGGGGTGCGGCTGGACAGCCTCTTCATCGACGAGGGCTTCGGCAGCCTCGACGACCAGACCCTGGACGAGGTCCTCGACGTCCTCGACTCCCTGCGCGAACGCGACCGCAGCGTCGGCATCGTCAGCCACGTCCCCGACCTGCGGCGCCGGATCCACGCCCAGCTGGAGGTCGTCAAGGGCCGGTCCGGGTCGGCACTGCGGCAGCGCGGCGCCTGAGGTCAGCGGCCCAGGGGACGCCGGGGGAGGGGCGAGGAGTACACCACGCTCGTCGTCACCGAGCCCAGTGTCCCGATCTTCCCCGACACCTCCTCCAGGTGGCGCATCGAGCGGGCCGTGACCTTGATGACGAAACAGTCGTCGCCCGTGACGTGGTGCGCCTCCAGGATCTCGGGCGTCACGGCGACGAGGTCGTGGAAGGGCTTGTAGTTGCCGTTCGGATAGCGCAGGCGCACGAACGCCAGGATCGGCAGGCCGAGCCGCTCCGGATCCACCACCGCCGCATAGCCCCGGATGACTCCGGCCTCCTCCATGCGGCGCACCCGCTCGGTGACCGCGCTCGCGGACATGGACACCGCACGGGCCAGCTCGGTGAAACTGGCCCGGCCCTCCCTCTGGAGGACGTCCAGGATGCGCCAGTCGGTGGAGTCCGGGGAATACTCGGTCATGCCCGAGGGATAGCAGGGGAATCCCCGGCGGATCAAGCGGAGCACCGGGGATCGTCACTTCAGGGACGGGACCGGCGCCCGTAGTTTCTCTCCCATGACCACCACCGTGAACCCCGTCCTGCGCGTCGCCCCCGCCGCTCCCGCCGAGGCCGCCGCCCACTTCCGCGCCGGTCTCGCCTTCCACACCGACGTGTCCGACGTCGCCGCCGCCCTCGGCGCCGGTGGTGACCCCGGTTTCGTCCTCGTCGACTCGCGCTCCACCGAGGCATGGGACCAGGGCCACATCCCCGGCGCGCTCCACCTGCCGACCGCGCTCGTCCCCGAGCAGGCCGGGCAGCTCCTGGACCGGTCGGTGCCGGTCGTGGCGTACTGCTGGGGCCCCGGCTGCAACGGCGCCGCCCGGGCGGCCCTCGCCCTCGCCGAACTCGGCTACCGGGTCAAGGAGATGCTCGGCGGCTTCGAGTACTGGGTGCGCGAGGGCCTGGCGTTCGAGACCTGGCGGGGTCGCGAGCGCAGGGCACCGGACCCGCTGACGGCGCCCGTGGACGCCGGTGACTGCGGCTGCTGAACCCTCGATCTTTTGCCGCGAGTTGACCCTGTAGGTTCTTGCGCCATGGTGCGATACGCGGAGCCGGGCGCAGTGGAATGGGTGGAGTCGGGCGGCGGGCCGCTGATAGCGGTGCCGGAGACCGTCCTGCCGTTCTGGGCGGGGGCCGACGGTGAGGAGACGGCCTCGGACTACGACCGGGCCTGCGAGGTGGACGGCCACGTCGGCCTGCTCCCGGTCGGCGACTGCACCGCCCTGGTCCTGGGCGACGAGCCCGCCACGACGGCCTACCTGCCCGAGCACGGCCTGTTCGTCCGGTGGTGCGCCGGCAACTCGGAGGACGAACTGCTGGCGAGCGTCCCGCCGGCCCTCGACGGCGCGGAGTGGGAACCGGAGGTGCACTGGGAGGTACCGGGCACGGTCCTCCTGTTCGACGCGGCCTGGCCCGGGGCGCACCCGTCGGGGTCCGAGCACGTGCGGGTGGCCCTGGAGCCGGGCCGGTACGCCGTGCGCGCGGCAAGGGTCCAGCCCGGCCCGGAGACCTGGCTCGGCCTGGTCCAGCTCCGGCTGCTCGCACGGAGATGACCCGGCGTCACCGACGGAAAAACCGTGTGCGCCGGACGGCCGGCCCGATCACCATGAACCCATGCCACGCCTTCCCCACCCCACCCCTGAGGAACTGCGCCGCGACCCGCTGCCTCTGCGCGGCCGTACCGCGCTCGTCACCGGCGCCAGCCGCCGCGGCGGCATCGGACACGCCGTCGCCCGCCGCCTGGCCGCCTACGGCGCGAGCGTCTATCTGCACCACCACGTCCCGCACGACGCCGGCCTGCCCTGGGGCGCCGACCGCCCCGAGGACGTCCTCGCCTCCGTACGCGGCGCGGCCGGCGACCCCGGGGCCCTGATCCTCGCGGGCCCCGGTGACCTGGCCGACCCCGCCGTACCCGCGGAACTCGTCGGCAGGGCCGCCGACGCCCTCGGCGGGCGTCTCGACATCCTCGTCGCCAACCACGCGCAGAGCGGGTTCGACGGCTCGCTGGACGAGATCGACGCGGCGATGCTCGACCGGCACTGGTCGGTCGACACCCGCGCGGTCCTGCTGCTCGTCCAGGCGTACGCCCGGTCGAGGCCGCCGGGCCCGGGAGGCCGGGTGATGATGATGACCTCGGGTCAGGACATGGCGGGCGGCATGCCCGGCGAGATCGCCTACGCCCTCCAGAAGGGCGCCCTCGCGTCGATCACCCGCTCGCTGTCGACGACGCTCGCCGAGCAGGGCATCACGGTCAACACCGTCAACCCCGGCCCCGTGGACACGGACTACCTGACCGGCGAGGACTACGAGGCCGTCGCCGCCCGCTTCCCCTCGGGACGATGGGGCATGCCCGACGACCCGGCCCGCCTCATCGCCTGGCTCGCGACCGACGAGGCGGGCTGGATCACCGGTGAGGTCATCAGCTCCGAAGGCGGATTCCGGCGCTGATCACAGCGCCGACAACTCGTCCACCAGGTCGTCCAGGCCGAGCGACCCCTGCGACAGCGCCGCCATGTGCCACGCCTTCGGGTCGAAGGCGTCGCCGTGGCGGGCGCGGGCGTTCTCCCGGCCCAGCAGCCAGGCCCGTTCGCCGAGCTTGTAGCCGATGGCCTGGCCCGGCATGGACAGGTAGCGGGTCAGCTCGCTCTCCACGAAGTCCGCCGGCCGGCTGCTGTGCGAGCCGAAGAACTCCTGGGCCAGCTCGGCCGTCCAGCGCTCGCCGGGGTGGAAGGGCGAGTCGTCCGGGATCGTCAGCTCCAGGTGCATGCCGATGTCGATGATGACGCGCACCGCCCGCATCATCTGCGCGTCCAGGTAGCCGAGCCGCCGCTCCGGGTCGGTCAGGAAGCCCAGTTCGTCCATCAGCCGCTCCGCGTACAGCGCCCAGCCCTCGGCGTTGGCGCTCACCATGCCGACGCTCGCCTGGTAGCGGGAGAGGTTCTGCGCCACGTGCTTCCACTGGGCCAGCTGGAGGTGGTGGCCGGGCACGCCCTCGTGGTACCAGGTCGACACCAGGTCGTAGACCGGGAAGCGCGTCTCGCCCATGGTGGGCAGCCAGGTGCAGCCGGGCCGTGAGAAATCGTCCGACGGCGGCGTGTAGTAGGGGGCCGCGGCGCTGCCCGGAGGGGCGATGCGGGACTCCACCCGGCGCACCCGCTCGGCCAGGTCGAAGTGGGTGCCGTCGAGCGCGTCCATCGCCTCGTCCATGAGGCTCTGGAGCCAGTCGCGGACCTCGTCGACGCCCTCGATGTGCGTGCCCTGCTCGTCGAGGTGGGCCAGCGCCTCCCACGGCGTGCCGGCGCCGGGCAGGATCTTCTCGGCCTCGGTCTTCATCTCGCCGAGCAGGCGGTGGTATTCGGACCAGCCGTAGGCGTACGCCTCGTCCAGGTCGAGGTCCGTGCCGTTGAAGTAGCGCACCCAGCGCGCGTACCGCTCCCGGCCCACCACGTCCGGCGCGCCCTCGATCCCCGGGGCGTACACGTCCCGCATCCAGTCGCGCAGCCGGACGACGGCCTCGGTGGCCGAGCGGGCGGCGGGGTCCAGCTCGGACCGCAGGGCTTCGGGGCCGGCGGCCGCGTACTGCTCGAACCAGCCGTGGCCCTCGCCGTCCGCGTCGGCCCACTCGCCGAGTTGCGTCACGAAGGTGGCGGTGGCGCGGGGTCCGGCGTACAGCTTCCGCTCCAGCCCCAGCGCCAGGGACTCCCGGTAGCCCTCCAGCGCGGCGGGGACGCCGCGCAGCCGCTCGGCGATCGCCGTCCAGTCCTCCTCCGACTGCGCCGGCGTCACGGTGAACACCTGCCGCACCGCATGGGCGATCGAGCTCAGGTTGCTGACGGAACGCAGGCTCTCGTCGGCCTCGTGCACCGCGAGTTCGGCGCCCAGCCGCTCGCGCAGCAGCCGCGCGCACCGGCGCTCGATGTCACTGTCCGCGCCGGGCAGCCGCTCGGCCTCGTCCAGCCGGGCCAGTGTCCGCCGCGCCAGCTCGGCAAGTGCCTCCTGCCCCGCGGGCGAGGTGTCGGGCAGCCTGCTCGAACTCTCCTTGTCGCCGAGGAACGTACCGGTGATCGGGTCGAGGGCGACGAGTTCGTCGACGTACGCGTCGGCGACCTCACGGGGCAGCTGGCTTTTGATCTCAGACATGCGGCCATCCTCGTACGCCGGACCGCGCACGTCACGCCGATTGAGCCGAGGGCGAAGGGGGCAGCAGCGGCCCGCACTCCCACTGCTGGAAGATCAGCCGGGTCTCCACCCGCGCCACCTCCCGCTGCGATGTGAACTCGTCCAGCACCAGCCGCTGAAGATCGGCCATGTCGGCGACCGCGACATGGACCAGGTAGTCGTCGGGGCCCGTCAGGTGGAACACCGTCCGCGATTCCGGCAGGACCCGGATCCGCTCCACGAACGGCCCCACCAGTTCCCGGCGGTGCGGCCTGACCTGCACCGACAGCAGGGCTTCCAGTCCCCGCCCGAGCTTGGCCGGATCCAGCTCCAGCCGGTGCCCGAGGATCACGCCCGACCGGCGCAGCCGCGTCACCCGGTCCAGACACGTCGACGGAGCCACCCCGACCTGCGCGGCGAGATCCCGGTAGGTCGCCCGGGCGTCGTTCTGCAACAGCCGCAGCAGATGGAGATCCACCGGATCCAGTACGACAGATTCAGCCATTCGTCGAACGTAGCACGGGACTCGCCCGCGGCTGCCCGGTCGATGTTCACCCTTGCCCACCATGGACATGGACACAACGAGCACGCGCGCCCACGACGGCGCCCGCACCGCACCGCGAGCCCTCGCCACCGAGGCCGTGCACGCCGGGCGGGACGACCTCGCCCGGCAGGGTCTGCACGCCCCGCCGATCGACCTGTCCACCACGTATCCGTCGTACGACAGCCGCGGCGAGGCGGCCCGTATCGACGCGTTCGCCACCACCGGCGCCGAGCCGGACGGTCCGCCCGTCTACGGGCGGCTGGGCAACCCGACCGTCGCCCGCTTCGAGACCGCCCTGGCCCGGCTCGAGGGCACCGAGGCGGCGGTGGCGTTCGCCAGCGGCATGGCGGCGCTGAGCGCCGTCCTCCTCGTCCGCGGCTCGATGGGCCTGCGCCACGTCGTCGCCGTCCGCCCCCTCTACGGCTGTAGCGACCACCTGCTGACCGCCGGGCTGCTGGGCTCGGAGGTGACCTGGACCGATCCCGCCGGTGTCGCCGACGCGCTGCGCCCGGACACCGGCCTGGTCATCGTCGAGTCCCCGGCCAACCCCACCCTCGCCGAGGTCGACCTGCGGGCCGTCGCGCACGCCTGCGGTTCGGTGCCGCTGCTCGTGGACAACACCTTCGCCACACCCGTCCTCCAGCGCCCCGCCGAGCACGGCGCGCGGCTGGTGCTGCACAGCGCCACCAAGTACCTCGGCGGCCACGGCGACGTCCTGGCGGGCGTGGTCGCCTGCGACGAGGAACTCGCGGGCCGGCTGCGCCAGGTGCGCTTCGCCACCGGCGGCGTCCTGCACCCGCTGGCCGGGTACCTGCTGCTGCGCGGCCTGTCCACCCTGCCCGTCCGGGTCCGGGCGGCCTCCGCCACGGCGGCCGATCTCGCCCACCGCCTCGCCGCCGACCCGCGGGTGGCGCGTGTCCACTACCCGAGCATCGGCGGCGCGATGGTCGCCTTCGAGGTGTACGGCGACCCGCACGAGGTCATCGCCGGCGTCCGCCTGATCACCCCGGCCGTCAGCCTCGGCAGCGTCGACACCCTCATCCAGCACCCGGCGTCCATCAGCCACCGCATCGTCGACGCGGAGGACCGCAGGGGAGCCGGAGTGAGCGACCGGCTCCTGCGCATGTCGGTGGGCCTGGAGGACGTGGACGACCTGTGGTCGGATCTGGACGGGGCGTTGGGACGACGCCCCGACAGGAGCGCGGGGAACTGCGCGAACGACCACGACGCACCCGCACTCGCCGGCTGACGTACGCCCCTACGACGCGGAGGCGCTCCCCAGCTCCTCCGCACTCGTCACGACCGCCTCACCCAGCCGCGCAGTGATCACCAGCGTCCCCTCCTCGACCTGATAGTCCAGAGGGAGCCCCAGCCCCCGCATCGCCGCGACCATGCCCGTGTTGGACGCCTGCGTCACGGCGTACACGCTGGAGCACCCCGCCTCGACGGCCATGGCCGCCAGCCGCGAGAGCAACTCCGCCCCGACACCCCGCCGCTGCCACGCGTCCTCGACGAGCAGTGCGACCTCCGTCTCGTCCCCGTCCCACAGGAGGTGACCGAGCCCGACGATCCGCCCGGAGGCCGTCTGCACGGCGAGCGTGCGGCCGTAGCGCGGACTCAGCAGGTGGTTGAGGTAGCGGTCGGCGTCACCGACGGGACCGTGGTAGCGCAGCTTCAACGTGCGCGGCGAGCACCGCTCGTGCATCGCCCGGGCCGCGTCGAGGTCGCGTGTGTCGGCCCGCCGCACGGTGATGTCGCTGCCCTCGGCGAGCGTGAGCACGTCCCGTCCGTGCGGCAGGCGCGGTCCGAGCCGGGCGTCCAGTTCCACCAGGGCCCTGGCCCGGGCGAACTCGGTCGGGGTGAACGGCAGGTACGGCCGCTCCACGGTGATCACTCCGCCTTCCGGGGCACGCAGCCGCATCACCGTGTCGTCCAGGGCGCCCTCCACCGGCAGTCCGGCGGGCGCCCGGCCGCCACGGGCCGGAGCGGGCTGGGACCGGATCGTGCACCGGCCCAGCAACTGCCGCAGGGCCAGCGGCAGTTCCGCCGCGTCCAGGGCGGTGCGGGCGGCGAGGCCGAGGACCCGGGTCGGCGCGTCCACGAGGTCGTGGGCGTCGGCCCGCTCGATCCAGGTGTCGGCGCCACCGGCCGACTCGACGGCCGCGGCGATCGCGGACGCCGACAGGGTGGCAGGGCCCCGCAGCAGGAACTCGTCGACCGTGCCCTCGGCCAGCGGGTGCGTCTGAAGGCTGAGGATGTCGACCTGCTGCCCGGCCAGGGCGCCGCACAGAGCCGCCAGCGACCCCGGCTCGTCCTGAACCGTGGTCCGCATCCGCCACAGGGTGTTCGCCCCCGGCACCGCTTCCGGTGCCGGGGACCCGGTATCACTCGTCGGCGGCGCGTGTTCCTGGCGTCGTGTCCGCCAGGCGTGGAACGCCGCCGTGGCCCGCCGCCACGAGGAGGCGGGGCGGCGGTTGTCGTCGGGCTGCGTCCGGTGGGTCACTTCTCGCGTCATGCACCCACTGTGACGGAACGGTGTTGCGTGATCGCGAACGCATTGTGACCGGCGGGTAAAGAGGCCAGCTTTCCCTCTTCGTCCATGCTTCAAACGTTGCGTTCCGTGCCTACTGGCCGACCAGGCCCGGCTGGAGCGTCCGGGTGAACAGCACGGTGCCGTCCTGCTCCCGCAGACGCACCGTCAGTTCGCCGCTGTGGCCGTCGATGTCGACCTCGCCGAAGAACTGGAAGCCGCCGGCGGGGGAGACGTTGGCGGTCGTCGGTGCCTTCACGAACACGCGGTCCGGGCCGAAGGTGCCGTCGAGCGCGTTTGCCGGGAAGGCACCGGCGTTGAGGGGGCCGGAGACGAACTCCCAGAACGGCTCGAAGTCGGTGAAGGCGGCCTTCGACGGCAGGTAGTGCTGCGCCGAGGTGTGGTGCACATCGGCCGTCAGCCACACCGTGCCCGTGACCCGCCGGTGCTTGACGAACCGCAGCAGTTCGGCGATCTGCAGCTCGCGGCCGAGCGGCTTGCCGGGATCGCCCTGGGCGACGGCCTCGATGTTCGTCCCGTCCGGGACGACGAGGCCGATCGGCATGTCGGATGCGATCACCTTCCACACCGCCCGGGAGCGGGACAGCTCGCGCTTGAGCCACTCCAGTTGCTCCCGGCCGAGGATGCCCTGCGGATCGGTGGGCTGGTCGTCCGGCGAGTTCGCGTTGCGGTAGGTGCGCATGTCCAGCACGAACACGTCCAGCAGCGGACCGTGGTGCTGCACGCGGTAGACACGGCCGTCGGGGCGGCGCAGCGTGGAGACCGGGAAGTACTCGGAGAAGGCCTGGCGGGCGCGGGAGGCGAGCACGTCGACGCGCTTCTCGGTGTAGCGGGCGTCGGTCAGGATCTCGCCCGGGTACCAGTTGTTGGTGACCTCGTGGTCGTCCCACTGGACGATGGACGGGACCCGGGCGTTGAAGGCCCGCAGGTTCTCGTCGAGCAGGTTGTAGCGGAAGTTGCCACGGAACTCCGCGAGGGTCTCGGCGACCTTCGCTTTCTCCTCGGTGGTGATGTTCCGCCAGGTGCTGCCGTCGGGCAGGGTCACGGTCCCGGTGATCGGGCCGTCGGCGTAGATGTTGTCTCCGCTGCACAGGAAGAAGTCCGGGTCGAGAGCGGCCATCGCGTCGTAGATGCGGTAGCCGCCGAACTCCGGGTTGATGCCCCAGCCCTGTCCGGCCAGGTCCCCGGACCAGACGAACCGCACACCGTCGCGGCGCTTGGCGGACGCCGTGCGGAAGGTGCCGGTGACCGGCTCGCCGGTGCGGCGCGGGTCGTCCGGGTCGGCGAGCAGCACGCGGTAGTGGATCTGCTCACCGGCGGGCAGTCCGCGCAGCCGGGTCGAGCCGGTGAAGTCGGTGCCCGGACCCAGCAGCGGGCCGTGCCATCGGTGCGGATTGCGGAACGACTCCGTCGCCGACGTCTCCACGATCATCCGGGCCGGCCGGTCGGAGCGCACCCACACCAGCCCGGAGTCGCAGGTCACGTCTCCCGCCTGTACACCCCAACCCGCCGTCGGGCGCCCGGAGCGCGCGAACGCGGGTGCCGCGCCGAGAGCGGTGGGCAGGGACAGGGCGGCCGACGCCGCGAGGGAGCCACGCAGGACGCTACGGCGCCCGGGCAACGGACGGTGTGACATGGATGCGCCTCCAGGGACGGGATCCGGCCAAGTGTGCAGAGCCACAACTACTGGCACGTCGCAGCGCACACACGAACCCCAAGTGAACAACTGACCGCAGGGTGAGGGAACCCGCGAACCGGTCGGCTCACCCGGTCGCGGCCTCGGCCATCCGGCGCACGCCCTCGGCGATCCGGGCGGGCGGCACATGGGCGTAGCCCAGGACGAGCCGAACCCCGTCGGCCCCCTCGGGCGCGGCCGGCGCGTGGGCGTAGGCCGACAAGGGGCGCACCGCCACCCCGGCCGCCGCCACCCGTGCGAGGAACCGCTCCTCGGGCCCGTACCGCTGCGGCAGTGTGGCGATCACATGGAGGCCGGCGGCGATCCCGGACACCTGCGAACCGGGGAAGTGCGCGTCCAGGGCGGCGACGAGCGCGTCGCGCCGGTCGCGGTAGGCGCGCTGGCAGCGGCGCAGCTGACGGTCGTAGTCGCCGCGCTCCAGGAAGCGGGCGAACAGGGCCTGGTCGAGGGAGGGATGGCCGAGATCCATGGTGCGCTTGCGTTCGACGACCTCCTGCGCCCAGGACTCCGGCACCAGCATCCAGCCCAGCCGCAGGCCCGGCGCGAGGGACTTGCTGACCGAGCCGGTGTAGGCCACGTGGTCCGGGTCGAGGCCCTGGAGCGCGCCGACGGGTGCGCGGTCGTAACGGAAGTCGCCGTCGTAGTCGTCCTCCAGGACGATGCCGTCCACCGACCGCGCCCAGTCCAGGAGTTCCGCGCGCCGCCGGGCCGAATAGGCGATGCCGGTGGGGAACTGGTGGGCCGGAGTCGTCACCACGGCACGGACGCCCGAGGCCCGCAGCGGCTCCGGGGCCACGCCCTCGTCGTCCACCGGCAGCGGCACGACGGTGACGCCGGCCGACGCGTACAGCGCGTCGTGCTGCGGACTGCCCGGGTCCTCCACGCCGACCGTGCGCACACCGCGCGCGTGCAGCGCGAAACCGAGCAGGGTGGTCGCCTGGGCCACCCCCGACACGACGACGATCCGCTCCGGGTCGGCCACCACGCCCCGGCGCCGGGCGAGCAGTTCGGCCAGCGCGGTACGCAGCCGCGGCAGCCCGCGCGGGTCGGGGTAGCCCAGGTCCTGGTGCGGCAGGTCCGCCAGGACACCGCGGTGCGCGGCGGCCCACGCGGCGCGCGGGAACAGCGCCAGGTCCGGCGTCCCGGGCACGAAGTCCGCGCGGGCGCCGGGTGAGCGCGGAGCGAGATCGTGCGCCCGCGGCTCCGCCGCCCGGACGGCCGCGCCCACCCAGGTGCCCGAACCCCGGCCGCTGCGCAGGTACCCCTCGGCCGTCAGCTGCTCGTAGGCCTCCGTGACCAGCCCGCGCGACACCCCCAGGTCCGCTGCGAGATCCCGGCTCGACGGCAGCCGGGTACCCGGCGCGAGACGGCCCGAGCGGACCGCCTCGCGCAGCGCCGCCTGGAGGGAACGGCCCCGCGTGCGTGCCGGAGCCGAAGCGGCGGGGAGCAGCAGCTCCCAGGCGGCGGACGCCGCGCCGTCGCCCGGGTCGCCGCTGCGCGTTGGCCTCATGGGGCAGAACCCTAAGGGAGCTTCCGCCCTCACCCGGGGCCGGTCAGCGGCTGCCGTCGAGGACCACCCGGGCCACCAGCGCCGGGTCGTCGTTCATCGGGACGTGGCCGCAGCCGGGCAGCCGCACCAGCCGGGCCCCGGGGATGACGCCCTTGGCGCGCACGCCCTGGCGCGGGATGAGCAGCCGGTCCCGGTTGCCCCACGCGACGGTGACCGGCGTGCCCACGATGTCGTCGGTGAACTGCACGGTCCGGCCTGAGCGCAGCGTCTCGGAGAACCCCTGCGCCCGGGCCAGCGCGAGCGTCTCGGCGACCACGGCCTCGGGGGAACGCCGGCCCGGCCGGGCGTAGATGGTGCTCGTCAGCAGGGTGCGGCCGATGGCCGGGCGGGCCAGCCGCTCGACGACGGGCGGCGGCATCCGGCGGGCGATCTGCCGCATGGCCATCAGCACCGTGAAGGCGTAGCGGCGCTCGGCCTCGTTCCAGAACCCGGCGGGGGACAGGGCGGTGACGGAGCGCACGAGCCGCCCCCGGGCCAGGTCCAGCGCCAGCAGGCCGCCCAGCGAGTTGCCCGCCACGTGCGGCCGTTCGATCTCCAGGGCACCGAAGAGCGCGCTCAGGACCGTGCTCATCGTGGGCAGGTCGTGCGCCATGCCGTCCGGGAGAGCCGGCGACTCGCCGCAGCCGGGCAGGTCCACGGCGATCACGTCGCGCTCGGCCGCCAGCGCGGGGATCACCGGGTCCCACACCTGGCGGTGGTGGCCGATGCCGTGCAGGAGCAGGAGCGGCTCGCCGCTGCCCCGGCGCGTGTAGGACAGGGTCACGTTCTGCTCGCCCTGCGCGGAGGCGACTTTGAAGGAGACGATGGCGGACATGGGGTGCTCCTCGGCTGTACTCGCTGACGGACGCTGTAGACAGCTTGTCAGCAATTGCTACCCGTCGGTAGCCCCAGGGTGGCGCCGCCTTTGCGATACCGGGCAGCAGTGGCTACCCGGCCGTGGCCGCATGGTGCCGCCGGCCCTCACGGTGCCGGGCCGCTCAACGGGCCCGCCGCACCTCCAGGTTGAACTCGCCGTGCCCGAACTTCCGGAACAGGCCGGCCCACAGGGGCAGCCACATCTCCACAGCCCGGGCCGCCCGGATCCCGCCGAGGTCGAGCACGCGGTCCGCCGGCCAGCCGAACTCGCCGAGCAGCGCCGTGACCTGCTCCTTGGCGCCCGGGTCGTCCCCGCAGACGAAGACGTTGTGCTCGCCCGGCACGCTCGCCGGATCCACCATCACCCGGCAGTTGACCGTGTTGAGCGACTTCACCACGCGCGCGTGCGCAAACGCCCGCTGGATCTGCTCGCCCACGCTGTCCGACTCGACGGGGGACAGCCGCAGCTCACCCTCCTCGACCGCCAGCGGGTTGGACACGTCCACGATGACCTTCCCGTCGACGTTCTCCGCCCCGGCCGCCTCCAGCGCGGCGAGCGCCACCCGCCCGCCGACCGCGTTAACCACCACCTCCCCGAACTCCGCCGCTTCCGCGAACGTCCCCACGCTCCCGGCCGGGCCCGCGGCGGCCGCCCACTGCACGGCGGCCGTGTTGTCCCGCGTGCGCGAGCCGAGCCGCACCTCGTGTCCCAGCTCCACCAGTCGCCCGCCGAGCGTGCGTCCGACCTGTCCCGTGCCCAGCACCGCGTACCGCATCGCCACCTCCGGGAACCGTGCCGCCGATCACCGGCGCCCTGTCGGCCATTCTGTCCGGGAAGAGGCGATTCCGCCTGGACAGGGCCGCAGCGGTGGGCTGGGATGGAGCCGTGACCACCGAGACCGCCACCGACGTCTTCGAAGCACACCGCCCCGTCCTGCTGGGCGTCGCCTACCGCATGCTCGGCCGGGTGGCCGACGCGGAGGACGTGGTGCAGGAGGCCTGGCTGCGCTGGTCCGGCAGCCACCGCGCGGACGTGCGCGAACCGCGCGGCTACCTGGTACGGATCACCACCCGCCTCGCCATCGACCGGCTGCGTCAGATCAAGGCCCGCGGCGAGACGTACGTCGGCCCCTGGCTGCCCGAGCCGTACGTCACCGACTTCGGCGACACCGTGCCGGACACCGCCGAGCGGGCCGTGCTCGCCGACTCCGTCTCCCTCGCCGTCCTCGTGGTGCTGGAGTCGCTGTCACCGCTGGAGCGGGCCGTGTTCGTGCTGCGCGAGGCCTTCGGCTTCCCGTACGCCGACATCGCCGCCATGCTCGACCGCGGCGAACCGGCGGTGCGCCAGCTCGCCGGACGGGCCCGCAAGCACGTCGAGGAGCGGCGCCCGCGTTACGACGTCGACCCCGCCCAGCGCCGCGACCTCACCGAGCGGTTTCTCGCCGCAGCGGCCGACGGCGACCTCGAAGGCCTCATGGCGCTGCTCGCCCCGGAGGTCCGGCTCGTCGGCGACAGCGGCGGCAAGTCGCGGGCGCCGCTGCGGATCCTGCGGACCGCCGACAAGGTCGGCCGTTTCCTCATCGGCACCGCGCAGAAGAGCCTCCCGGGCCTGACCGTGCGCTTCCTGGAGGTCAACGGCGGCCCGGCCGTGCTGATCCTGTCCGACGGCAGGCCAGACTCCGTCTTCCAGCTCGACGTGGCCGACGGCCGCGTGCAGTCGGTCTACGTCATCCGCAACCCCGACAAGCTGCGGTCCCTGGCCGCCGCCTAGACACGCGGCGGGCACGGTCCGAAGCCCCGCATGAACGCCCCGTGAACGTTCCCGGCCATTGGTCTTGACCAAGGATCAGGGCCGCCCTATGGTCGCAGAGAAGTGCAACAACCTTTAATAAACAAGGGCGCTAAAACGCCGCCGACCACGGCGATTGCGGAGGACAGGGTGGGGACCACGCAGCTGGAATCGGTGCAGGAGCCGAAGTACTGGCATCTCAAGACGGTGCTCAGTGAAGCGCTCGACTCGGAGTTCTCGGTGGGGGAGATCCTTCCGAACGAGCGCGACCTCGCGGCCCGCTTCGGCGTTGCCAGGGCCACGCTCCGCCAAGCCTTGGAACAGCTCGAACTCGAAGGCAGGCTCCAGCGCCGCCGCGGTGTCGGCACGACCGTCGCGCCGCCTCGGGTAGGAGTCTCCCTCGGCACCGGCTCGCACACCTGGCCGGGCGGCTCCGAGGACGCCTGGCAGCCCGTCGGCTGCACGGCGGACGTGCCGCCGGCGGCCGTCGCCGACGCGCTGGAGACCGGCCGCGACGAGCCCGTGCACATCGTGCGGCGCTCCCGGGTCTCGCACGGCCGGCCCGTGGCCGCGGAGCTGCTGTACATCCCGCACCCCTCGGTGCCCGAGCTCTCCGGCATCGACGCCATGTCCGGGGCGGCGCACGCCCGTGCGGTGCTGCGGGAGTTGCAGCGGCTGGAGCCGGAGCGGCAGGAGAACGCGGTGGAGCTCGGCTCCGCCGGGGCCGACGAGGCGAAGGAGCTGGATCGGCTGCCGGGGGCGCCGGTCCTTGTCGTCACGACCCGCTTCATCGCTCTGGGGCGTACGGCTGCGCTGTCCGTGGCGACCTACCGCGCTGACACGTGCCGACTGACCTTCGGTGACTCGGGGAACGTGGAGATCCACGACGGACATCAGCGGCAGGCGTCCTGACCTTCGCGGCGCGGGGGTGTGGTGCATCGGGGGCCGCGCGCTCGTCGTGGCTGATCGCGCCCACGCGGTGGAGCAGCATGGCAGCACAGCCCCTCCCGTAGAGGGGGCGTTGCTGTCGCGCCCGCGTGGTGGAGCCGCATGGCGACACAGCCCCGCGCCCCCAGAGGGGGCGTTGCTGTCGCGCCCAGCGGTGAAGCCGCATGGCGACACAACCCCACACCCCTAAAGGGGGCGCTGCTCCACCGCGAAGAGTTGTTCCTCCACGTGGTCCAGGGCCAGGCGCAGGGCGCCTGTCGCCACGGCCGCGTCCCCGAGGCCGGAGAGGGTCACCTCCGGGGGGCGCAGGCAGTAGCGGGCGAGTTCCTGGCGGAGGGGGCCCAGGACCCCGTCCAGGCCCGCGGCCCAGCCGCCGATGACGACCAGCTCCGGGTCCAGGGCGAGGACGAGCGCGGCCACGTCGTGGACCAGGCGCTGGAGGAAGCGGTCGACGGCGGCGCGGGCCCGCTGGTCGCCCTCACGGGCCTGCGCGAAGACCCCGGCGACCGCCTGCTCGTCGAGGGGGTGCAGGGGCTCGTCCGTGGTGGACAGGAGCTTCTCGGGCGTCACCTCCCGGCCCAGCAGATGCAGCGCGCCGATCTCGCCCGCCGCTCCGCCGTACCCCCGGTGCAGCCGGCCCCCGATCAGCGAACCGGCTCCCGGGCTGAGCCCCGCCAGCACGAACACCACGTCGTCCGACTCGGTGGCCGCGCCCTTCCAGTGCTCGGCGACGACGGCCGCGTTGGCGTCGTTCTCGACCAGCACCGGGCACTTGAACGACCGGCTCAGCCGCTCGCCCAGCCGCAGCCCCGTCCACCCCGGCAGCGCCGTGCCCAGCGCCACCGTGCCGTCGGCCTCCACGATCCCGGGCGTCGCCACGCCCACGGCCCGCAGTGAGCCGCGGGCGACGCCGGCCCGCCGCAACAGCTCGGCGACGGCCCCGCGCAGGCGCTCCAGCCGCTCATCGGCCTCCGCCGTCTCGGGGACCTCCTTGGCCTGGGCGCCGATCACCCGGCCGTCCAGGTCGGACAGCAGCGCGGCCACCCGGTGCGCCCCGATCTCCAGCCCGAGCAGATGACCGGCCTCCGCCCGGAACCGGAACCGCCGCGCCGGACGACCCTGCCGCCGGGCAGCCCCCTCCTCGGCCGCCTTCTCCACGACGAGCCCGGCCTCGATGAGCCCCTCGACGACGCCCTCCACGGTCGGCCGGGACAGCCCCGTCACCCGGGTGATCTCGGTCAGCGTCGCGCAGTCCGTGGCGCGCAGCGCGTGCAGCACCACCGCGGAGTTGATCCTTCGCAGCAGCGAGGGGTCCCCGCCGGTCAGCCGCCCCACCGTCCGTCCTCCCAGGTCGCGCCCGTGTTGGCCGGATCGTACTTCGACGCGGCACACCCCGGCGAGGGGCAGGCACCCGCCCGGTGATCAGCCGGGCGCCACGAACCCCGACTCGTACGCCGCGATCACCGCCTGGGTGCGGTCCCGCGCCCCCAACTTCGCCAGCACCGCGCTGACATGCGACTTCACGGTCTCGGTCCCCACGACCAGGCGGCCGGCGATCTCCGCGTTCGACAGGCCCCGCGCCATCAGCCGCAGCACCTCGGACTCGCGCTCGGTCAGCTGGGCCCGCTCCAGCACGGCCCGCGCCGCGCGGTTCCCGCCGGTGTCGCCGTATTCGGCGGCGAGCTGCCGCACCGAGGCCGGGAACAGCAGCGAATCGCCCTCGGCGATCAGCCGCACCGCGTGCACGATCTCGGCCGGCCGGGCCCGCTTGAGCAGGAACCCGTCGGCTCCCGCGCGCAGCGCCTCGTACACGTACTCGTCGTTCTCGAACGTCGTCACCACGAGGATCCGCGGCGGGTCGTCGACCGTCCGCAGCAGCGCCCGGGTGGCCTCGATACCGTCCAGCAGCGGCATCCGTACGTCCATGGCGACCACGTCCGGCCGCAGCCGCCGCACGAGCGGGATGACCGCCGCCCCGTCCGCGGCCTCACCGACGACCTCGATGTCGGGCTGCGCCTCCAGCACGGCGCGCAGCCCCGCGCGGACCAGGGGTTCGTCGTCGACGAGGAGAACGGTGACCGGCATCGGACCAGCGTAGATCAACTCAGCGGTAGTTCGGCATGGACCTGCCAGTCACCTCCGTCGGGCCCGGTCCGGGCCAGCCCGCCGAGCAGGGCCGCCCGTTCGCGTATCCCGCGCAGACCGCTGCCGCGCCCGGAACCGGGAGCCCCGGCCGGCAGCGGATTGCGTATCGCGAGGACGAGGGTGTCGCCGGCGGCGTGCACCCGGACGCGCACCGGGACCGCCCCCGCATGCCGCAGCACGTTGGTCAGCGACTCCTGGAGGATGCGGTAGCCCTCCCGGGACACCGGCCCCGGCACCGTCTCCACCGGCCCGGTCACCTCGGCGTCGACCTTCGCCCCGGAGGCCCGGGCCGACTCCAGCAGCCGATCGGCGTCCGCGAGGGTCGGTCTGCCGCTCACCGGTTTCCCCGACTCGCGCAGGACGCCGAGCACCCGCTCCAGGTCCTCCAGGGCGGCCCGGCCGGTCTCTTCGATGGCGCCCAGGGCCCGGTCGGTGAAGGCGGGATCGCCCGCGGCCCGGGCCGCCCCCGCCTGCACGACGGCGACCGTCAGCGCGTGCCCGATGGAGTCGTGCAACTCCCGGGCGATCCGCGTGCGTTCCAGGAGCTGTTCCGTGCGCTCCTCCAGCGCGGTGAGCCGCTCGGCGGGGGAAGGTCCCAACAGCCGCAGGGCGATCGCCGTGATGAGGTGCCCCGAGCCGACCACGACCGCGGCCGAAACGGCCAGGGACAGGGGCGCGAGCAGGGCGTGCCACCCATTCCGGCCCGTGACGACGAGCCAGGCACCGCCGACGCGTTCGCCGCTGAGCGCTGTCGACACCAAGTCCAGCGTGAGCAGGAGAAGCTGGACGGCGAGATGCGACACCAGGGCTCCGAGGAACAGCCTCGTCAGGAGCCACACCACCAGCCGGCCGCGGTCGCCCCAGGTGGCCGAAGGGGCGACGACGATCTCCGGGCTCTCGCCGCCGTCCCGATGGCCCATCAGCAGCAGCCTGGCCTGGAACCCCTCCACGACCCGCATGGCGGGGACCAGGCCCGCGAGCCCCAGCAGCACGGTCGCCGTGGCCACCGTCCACCACGCCTCGTCGATGAACAGCCACAGGGACGGCCACACGATGGCCATGGACAGATGCAGCCACCGCGTGTACGTCACCGCCCGCGTGAACGGGCGCAGCATGCGGACCATGGCGTCATCGTGCCAGCCGGCACCGACAGCGAGCCTCCCCCGCACGGGGGAGACGATCTCCACGGCCGGGGGAGGACCGCACTCCGGTCCGGCCGCCACGCTGCTGCCATGACCAGCATCGACGTCCAGGCCCTCACCAAGGAGTTCGGCGCACGGCGGGCCGTGGACCGGCTCACCTTCCGCGTGCACCCAGGCCGTGTCACCGGCTTCCTCGGCCCGAACGGCGCCGGGAAGTCCACCACCATGCGGCTGGTGCTCGGCCTCGACCGGCCGACCGCCGGCTCCGCCACGATCGGCGGCCGGCCCTACCCGGAGCTCCGCGAACCCCTGCGCCACGTGGGCGCCCTGCTCGACGCACAGGCCGCGCACGGCTCCCGCACCGCCCGCGACCACCTCCGGGTCCTGGCCGCGAGCAACCGCATCCCGGACCGGCGGGTCGACGAGGTCCTTCAGGAGACGGGCCTGGCGTCGGTGGCCCGGCGCCGCGTGCGGACGTACTCCCTCGGCATGCGCCAGCGGCTCGGCATCGCCGCCGCCCTGCTGGGCGACCCCGAGGTGGTCATGCTGGACGAGCCGTCCAACGGTCTCGACCCCGAAGGCATCGTGTGGATCCGGACGTTGCTGCGCCGACTGGCGGGGGAGGGCCGCACGGTCCTGGTCTCCAGCCACCTGATGAACGAGACCGCGTCCTTCGCCGACCACCTCGTCGTCCTCGGCCGGGGCCGGCTCCTCGCCGACACCCCGATGCGGGACTTCATCCACGCACGCGTGCGGCCCCGTGTGCGCATCCGCACGACCGATCCCGTCGCGCTCACCTCGGCCCTCGCCCGGCACGGCCACGACGCGGAGGAGCACGCGGACGGGCACTGGACCGTGCACGACGCACGGGTGGACGACATCGGCCGCATCGCCTCGGCCGCGGGCCTGCCCGTCCTCGAACTGGCCTCCGAGGAAGGCATGTTGGAGCAGGCCTACTTCGACCTCACCGGGGCCGAGACCGAGTTCACCGCACAGCACCAGGAGGCCTGACCATGGAACTCACGCCCGTACTGCGCTCCGAGTGGCTGAAGATCCGCACGCTGCGCTCGCTCCCGGGAGCGCTGCTGGCGCTGTTCGCGGCCACCGTCGCGTTCTCCGCGCTCGCGGGTGCCTCCGACACCTCGGATCCGGGGTTCGATCCGCTGTTCGCGTCCCTGTCCGGCGTCATACCGGGTCAGATCGCGGCCATCTCCTTCGGTGCCATGGCGGTGTCGTCGGAGTTCCATCCGGGCGCGCTGCGGCTGTCGTTGGCCGCGGTGCCGCGACGCGGCCGGTGGTTCGCGGCCAAGGCGGCCGTCATCGCCGTACCGGCGTTCCTCGTGGGGCTGGTGACGGCCCTCGCCGCCCTGCTCGCCGGGCGGGCCGGGCTCGGCGCGGCGGCCGGCGGGCTCAGCGCCGGTGAGCAGGTGCGCGCTGTCACGGGCTGCGGTGTCTACCTCATGCTGATGGCGCTGCTCGCCGCGGGGATCGCCGCCCTGCTCCGCAGCGGCGTGGCCACCCTCTCCCTGCTGGTGCCGTTCATCCTCGTGGTCTCGTTCGTGATCGGCGACGCCACCGGCACGGTCGCCGACTTCCTGCCCGACAAGGCCGGGCAACTGGTCCTCCGGGAGACGTACGACGGCACCCTCGGGCCGTGGTCGGGGCTCGCGGTGACCGCGCTGTGGACGGCCGCCGCCCTGCTGGCGGGAGCCTGGCGCCTGCGCCGCAGGGACGCCTGACGGCGAGCCGGATGGGGGGCCAGTAGGAACTGACCAGAGAACCGGTGTTGCTGTCAGAAGTTTTGACAGCGTGTGATCGGGGCGGCCAGGGTGTGCGGGTGAGCGATGACCCGAGGGCGGGTTTCCTGATGGCGGACGGGGCCCGATCAGGATGCCGTGGGTCCAGGAGTTGACCTCCAGCACCATCTCGGGCAGGTCGACGGCGGGCATCCGGTCCAGCCGAGCCGGTTTCTGGCGTCCTTGGCGGCCATGGCCCGGCGCCGCGCGGTCTGGTCCATCAGGAAGGACCCGGCGAGCTTCCCCCGTCGGGTTCCTCGCAGAAGCGACCGAACCGGGTGCGCTGGTCTTCGCTCAGAACGTCGGTGGCACGAGGGCCATGCCGAGGGCCCGCATGCGTGCAGGACGTGGTTCTGCTGCCTCCGGAATCATCTGCAGATCAGCGCGGCGGCTGGGCTTCCTGCGGCGTTGCGGACTGCTGGGGCATGCCGAGGTCCTGGTCGTCGTCGAGGATCTCGTGGATCCAGGCGCACTCGGTTCGGGTGACGGCTCGGGCGGTGAGCATCATGCCGCGCCGATAGGGGTCGTTCACGTCTTCCGCGCGCAGTGAGCGGTCGTTCTCGTCGTGGAAGAAGCTGGCGGGGGTTTCCAGGAATTCCAGGCGCCGACGGAGTACGGCGTGCTGTTCCTTCACCTCGGGGAGGAGGGAGAGGAACGCAAGGACGGCGAAGAACCGGTTGAAGTCGGTGATCTCCACCTGGGCGGGGTCGCGCAGGCGCTGGAGGAGTTCTTCCCGGCCGGCGTCGGTCAGGGTCAGTACGTAGCGCTGGGTGGCTCCAGCGCCCGGCTCTGAGTGCCGGGTCAGCAGGCCGCGTTTCACCAGACGGTTGATCGCCGGGTAGAGGCTGCCCTCACTCACCGGCCGGGCATAACCGGAGAGCCGATTGACCCGGCGGCGCAGCTCGTAGCCGTGCAGCGGGCCGTCGGCGAGATTTCCCAGGATCGCGAGTTCTAGCACCCCCTCATGGTCGCACAACACGTCGCAGTACCTCGATGCGAGGCGCCGCGTTTCGTATTACTACGAAACGATGTACCGTGGGAGAGGTTGGGCGGACGGCTACGCCTCCGCCGGACAGGCCGGAGGTCCCAAGGCCCCGGTACTCGCCCAAGCGGCCGACGCGGATCACTGCAGATCCCGACAGCGCCCGTGCACACCCAGATGAAGTGGAGCCACCTCTATGAGCCAGAACAGCCCTGCCCTGGACGTCGCCCTCGCCTACTACGAGGCCTGGTCGAACAAGCACCTCGACGAGGCCATGACGTACTTCGCCGACGGCTTCACCAGCCGGACCCCCGTCGGCCCCCTGGACGCCGAGGCGTACCGGTCCTTCCTCGACGGATTCCTGGGGATCCTCAAGAAGGCGGAGCTGGTCTCCGCCTTCGGGGACGAGACCACCGCGCTGATGTACTACGACGCCGAGACGGCCCCGGTGCTCTACTCCCCGGTGGGCGAATGGTTCCGGGTCGAGAACGGAAAGATCGTCGAGAGCCGGATCGTCTTCGACAACTTCCCCCTCCAGGGCGCTGCGGCCATCGCCGCCGTCTCCTGACGCGTCCCCTGCCCCGCCACACAGGGGCGAGCACGCCTGCCCCTGTGCTGCGTCACAGGAGGGCGCGCCCGGTCCTGTACGGCCGCCCGCGACGCGGGACGAACATGAGGAAGTGACGAACATGCCTCAGCGCACCCAGGTGGAGCTGCACTTCGCGGAGCAGGGCGACGGGGTCCCGGTGCTCGCGCTGCACGGGTGGGAACCCGACCACCGTCTGATGCTCGGCGCCCTGGAGCCGGTCTTCTCCCGGCGCCCCGGCTACCGGCGCCTTTATCCCGACCTGCCTGCCATGGGCCAGTCCCCGGCGCCCGCCCGGATCGCTTCCTCCGACGACATGCTCGCCGCCGTCGAGGACTTCGTCGACGACCACATCGGCGACCAGCCCTTCCTGCTGCTCGGCGAGTCCTACGGCGGCTACCTCGCCCGCGCGCTGGCCCGAACCCGCCGTGATCAGGTTCTGGGACTCGCCCTGATCTGCCCCTCCGCCCGACGCGTGGAAACCGCCGAGAGCCGCCCGGCCCCGCGGCTGGTCCTGCGCCCCGACCCGGCCCTGATCTCCTCCCTCGACGCGCATATCGCGGAAGCCTTCACCTCTGTCGCGGTCGTCGAGACGCCGGAGGTCGTGCGCCGGTTTCGCGAAGAGGTCCTAGCGGGGCTGGACATCGCCGACACCCGCGCGCTGGAACGTATCCGCCGCAACTGGCAACTCACCCATGAGCCCGAGGACGGCGAGCCCTTCACCCGTCCCGCATTGATCCTGGCGGGACGGCAGGACGACAGCGTCGGGTACCTCGACCAGTTCGACCTCCTGCCGCACTACCCGCGCGCCACCTACGTGGTCCTCGACACCGCCGGCCACAATCTGCAGATCGAGCAGCCCGAACTGTTCACCGCACTCGTCAGCGAATGGCTCGACCGGATCGCCACCGAGCCCGCCGGCTCATAGGCCCAGGCCCGGCAGGAGCTGCCCGCCTCGCAGCTTCGAGGCCATCCGGGCGGCGCCGCAGTGACCAGCAATCACCTCCACGGGCAACCGTGCCCTCCCCCCTGCGCGGTCATCCGGGCCCGACCGCCACCCCTCCGTAAGGCAGAACATGCAATCCCCCACCCCCACCTCGACCGGCACGACAGCCGTGCTGCCCCGGTCCTCGATCGTGGTCGCCGCCCTGTCCACCGTGGTCGAGTGGTACGACTTCACGCTGTACCTGTATATGGCCACCGTCCTTTCGAGGGCGTTCTTCGGCACCGGTGCCTCCTCTCTCCTGGAGACCCTCGCCGTCTTCGCCATCGCCTACCTGATGCGTCCCATCGGCGCGATGGTCTTCGGGCACATCGGTGACCGGATCGGCCGACGCACGGTGATGCTCGGCTCAATGGGCGTGATGACGGCCGCGATGCTGGCCACCGCACTGCTGCCCACCGCGGCGCAGATCGGCTCCGCCGCCGGAGCCCTGCTGCTCCTGCTGCGCTGTGTCATGGGCTTCGCCGTCGGCGGTGAATACACCGGCGTCACCGCCTACCTGGTCGAAGGCGCGGCCCCGCGCCGTCGCGGCCTGATCGCCTCCCTGGCCTCGGCCGCCAGCCAGATCGGTGCGCTGCTGGCCGCCGCGGTCCCCGCCCTGACCGTCACCCTCGTCCCCGCTTCCGCCATGGACACCTGGGGCTGGCGCATCCCCTTCCTGTTCGGCGCGCTGCTCGCCGGCGCCCTGCTGATCGCGCGCTCCACCATGCGGGAGTCGCCCGCGTTCGAGAAGCAGCGGGAAACTCAGCGGAAGCAGAAGCCGAGCCCGCTGATCGTCACGCTGCGCATGCACCGCCGCGCCGTGCTCCGCACGTTCGCGATCTCGGCCCTCGGCTCGGTGACGTACTACGTCGGGATCAGCTACGTCCCCACCTACTTGGGTACGGTCAGCGGGTTCAGTGAAGCCGAGTCGCTCTGGCTCTCCACGATCGCGGTCGTCGCCATCATCGTCGTCACCCCGCTCGCGGGCGCCCTGTCCGACCGGATCGGCCGCCGGCCCGCTCTGATGCTCTTCGGGGCCCTGTCCGTGGTGCTGCCGCTGTCCATGTTCGGCCTGATGAGCCAGGGCGGCTTCGCCGCCGCACTGACCGGGGCGATCGTCCTGGCCTGCGTGGCGGGCGGCATCAGCGCGGTCGCGTGCTCCGCGATCGCCGAACAGTTCCCCGTCGCGCAGCGCCTCAGCGGCCTCGCCCTGGGCGCCACCGCCGCCACCGCGATCTTCGGCGGCCTCACCCCGTACGCCGCACAAGCCCTGATCGACTCCACCGGCTGGGCCCTGGTCCCCGGCGCCATGGTCGCCGTCATCGCGCTCGCCGTCGTGCCGGTCCTGCGCCGCCTGCCGGAAACCGCGCCGGACGCGCGCCCGCTCCGGCCGGCCGACCACGCCCCGCAGGCCCAGCCCCGCTGACCCCGCACAGAAGGAGACCAGCCATGCACCGCATGACGACCGAACAATGGCACGCCTTCGTCGCCCGCTCCACGGCCACCGGACGCTTCGCCACCGTCGGGGCCGACGGACTGCCGAACATCAGCCCCGTCTGGTACGTCTTCGACGGCCAGGACTTCCTGTTCACCACCGGCGGGAACACCGCCAAGGCCCGCAACCTGCGGCGCGACCCGAGGGCGTCGCTGTGCGTGGCCGACGACGTCCCACCGTTCGCCTACGTCGAGGTCCGCGGCGACGTCACACTCGGCGACGACCCCGCCGAGCTGTACGACACCGCCTACCAGGCCGGCGCCCGGTACATGGGCCAAGGCCGGGCCGAGGAGTTCGGCAGGCGCAACGGCGTCCCCGGCGAACTCGTCGTCCGCCTGCGCCCCACCAAGGTCATCACCTTCGGCGGCATCACCGACTGAGCCGCACCGTCCCCTCACCACCCACTCGGCTGCCTGACAGGGCAGCGCACGCCACGTCCTGCATCTCTCATCTCCCGGAGCACTCTCATGCCCAAAGCCGCGCTCACCGCGCTGGCCATCGTCGCCTTCGCCCTCGGAACCGCTGAGTTCGCCGTCATGGGCCTACTGCCGCAGATGGCGGACGGCACCGGTGTGTCCATCTCGCGAGCAGGCTGGCTCATCTCCGCGTACGCGATCGGCGTCGTCATCGGCGCCCTGCTGCTCACCGCTCTCGCGGCCCGGATGACCCACATCTCCCGCAAGACGGTGCTGATCGGCTTCGCCGCGATCTTCACCATCGGGAGCCTGCTGTCCGCGGTCGCCCCGGACTTCTGGTCCCTCGCCGCAGCCCGGGTCATCACCGGTCTGCCGCACGGTGCGTTCTTCGGCGCGGGCGCCGTCGCCGCCGCCGAGTTGGCCGCCCCGAACAAGCGGGCCCGTGCCGTCGCCATGATGTTCGCCGGCCTGACCGTGGCGACCATCGTCGGCGTGCCCGCCGCCACCCTGGTCGGCCAGCAGTTCGGCTGGCGCGCCACCATGCTCGCGATAGCCGCCATCGGCACCCTTGGCACCATCGCCCTGTGGAGGCTGATGCCCGAACTGGCCCCGCAGCCGCAGAGCGGACTGCGCGGCGAACTGCGCGCGTTCCGCAGCGGTCAGCTGTGGCTGGCTCTCGCGACGGTACTCATCGGCTGCGGCGGCTTCTTCGCCTGCTACTCGTACATCACGCCGATGCTGACGGACGTCGCCGGGTTCTCCGACTCCATGGTGCCGGTGATCCTCGCGCTCTTCGGTGTCGGTATGACGCTGGGCAACATCGCCGGCGGGTACGCCGCCGACCGCGCGCTGCGGCCGAGCATCTGCGCGGCATTCCTGCTCCTGGCGGCGACCCTCGCACTGTTCACGGCCACCGCACACGTGCAGTGGGCAGCGGCGCTGACCGTCGTCGCGATCGGGTTCTTCGGCTTCGCGATCGTGCCGACCGTGCAGACCCTGGTGATGCAGAAGTCCGGGAACGCACCCACTCTCGCCTCCGCGGCGATGCAGGCCGCCTTCAACCTGGCCAACGCGGCCGGCGCCTACCTCGCCGGCCTTGCCATCGCCGCCGGCTTCGGCCTGACCTCCCCCAACCTCGTCGGCGCAGCCCTCGTCGTCTCAGGCTTCGCCGTCGCGGCCGCGGCCTGGGCCGCGGACCGCCGCAAGGGCACGTACCGCGCCTCATCGACGGTGGCCCAGCAGGCCGAAGCAGTCTCCGACCAGCCGCTCGTCGCCGGCGCGCGGACCGACTGACCGGCAGGTGTTCTCGCACCCGCCGCACCCACATTCATCGAGCCGGAAAGGCACCACGTTCCCATGAGCGTTCTCAACTCCCCGATCCCGCGTTTCCACCTGGCCGTGCCCGTCGACGACATGGCCGCCGCCCGGCACTTCTACGGCGAGGTCCTCGGCTTGGAGCAGGGTCGCAGCGCCGGCACCTGGGTCGACTGGAATCTGCAGGGCCACCAGTTCGTCACCCACCTCGCCCCGGCCCGTGCCGAGCAGATCCACAACCCGGTCGACGGCCACGACGTCCCCGTACCGCACTTCGGCCTGATCCTCGCGATCCCCGAGTTCCACAAGCTCGCCGACCGGCTGCGCGCCGCGGACATCGAGTTCGTCATCCAGCCCTACGTGCGCTTCGAAGGCCAGGCCGGAGAACAGTGGACGATGTTCCTCCTCGACCCGGCAGGCAACGCCCTGGAGTTCAAGGCCTTCGCCGATGACGACCAGGTCTTCGCCGTCTGACCGCGTCGGACAACGCGCTCGGGGAGGGCGCCTGAATCACACGCTGTCAAAACTTCCGACAGCAACACCGGTTCCCTGGTCCGTTCCTGCCGGACCCCCGGATGATGCCCCGCCAAGTGTCAGTGCGGGCGGGTTTACTGGACCCATGAACATCGCACAGCACATCGCCCTCATCGACGAGCTGTGCTACCGCCCCTTTCCGGCGGAGCACGGCCCGTCGGACGTCGGCTTCTCGGGACCGGGGCACCACGTCGCGGTGTTAGAGGCCGCGACGGACACCGACCCGGCGGCCCGGGCGGTGACGATCGACCAGTACGAGAAGGACCGCGACGCGCTCTACGAGCTCCTCGCCTCCCGCTGGGGCGACACGGACCCCTACAACCTTCAGACCGTCCTGCTGCGCACCGGGCGCGAGGAGATACCCCGGCCGTGGGCCGAGTTGAGCGCGTGCGCGGGCGTCGCCCACCTGTGGGAGGTGGAGGGCACGGGCCGCTGGGTCGCCGTGGCGGTCGCGGACCGGGACGCCTCGCGGGAGGTCCGGCTGCTGGCCCTGGTCACGGAGACGGACCCGCCGTAGCGGATCAGTCCCCGGCGGCCTCCCGCAGCCGCCCGAACTCCTCCGCCATGGTGTCGACCGTCCAGTGCGCGTTCAGCCCGCTCGGATTGGGCAGCACCCACACGCGCGTGTCCCCGATCGTCCGCGACTGCGGCCCCACCCGCGCCGTGCGGTCGTCGAACGCGACCCGGTACGCGGTCACCCCCACGACGGCCAGCCAGCGCGGCCGCAGCCGCTCCACCTTCGCCGCGAGCAGCCGCCCGCCCTCCCGGTACTCCTCGGCGCTCAGCTCGTCGGCCCGCGCGGAGGCCCGTGCCACGACGTTGGTGATGCCGAGCCCGTACGACAGCAACTCCTGCTGCTCGGACGGCTTCAGCAGCCGCGGGGTGAACCCGGACCGGTGCAGCACCGGCCAGAAGCGGTTGCCCGGGCGGGCGAAGTGGTGGCCCGTCGCGGCCGTCATCAGACCGGGGTTGATGCCGCAGAACAGGACGTGCAGACCCTCCGCGACCACGTCGGGCACGACGCGGTCGCGGGCGGCCTCCAGTTCCTCGGGCGTGAAACGCGCCATTACGAGCGGCGTGTCAGAGGATCGCCCCGGGCGTGTAGCCCGCGGCCTGGGGGTTCTGCTTGACGATCTCCTCGACCCGGGCGACGACGGTGGCGACCTGGTCGCCCGCGGCGCCGGTGAAGGACAGCTTGTCGGCCATCAGCGCGTCCAGCTCGGCACGGCCCAGCGGGATCCGTGCGTCGGCGGCCAGCTTGTCGAGCAGTTCGTTGCGCTCGGCGCCCTGCTCGCGCATGGCGAGCGCGGAAGCGACGGCGTTCTCCTTGATCGCCTCGTGTGCGAGCTCCCGGCCCACGCCCGCGCGCACGGCGCCCATCAGCACCTTCGTGGTGGCGAGGAACGGCAGGTAGCGGTCCAGCTCGCGGGCGACGACCGCCGGGAACGCCCCGAACTCGTCGAGCACCGTCAGGAACGTCTCCAGCAGACCGTCCAGCGCGAAGAACGCGTCCGGCAGCGCGACCCGGCGCACCACCGAGCAGGACACGTCGCCCTCGTTCCACTGGTCGCCCGCCAGCTCGCCGGTCATCGAGGCGTAGCCGCGCAGGATCACCATCAGGCCGTTGACGCGCTCGCAGGAGCGGGTGTTCATCTTGTGCGGCATCGCGGAGGAGCCGACCTGGCCGGGCTTGAAGCCCTCGGTGACCAGCTCGTGCCCGGCCATCAGCCGGATCGTCTTGGCCAGCGACGACGGAGCCGCCGCCAGCTGCACCAGCGCGGTGACGACCTCGTAGTCCAGCGAGCGCGGGTAGACCTGGCCGACCGAGGTGAACGCCTGCGAGAAGCCGAGGTGTCCGGCGATCCGCTGCTCCAGGTCCGCGAGCTTCCCGGCGTCCCCGCCCAGCAGGTCCAGCATGTCCTGCGCGGTGCCGACCGGGCCCTTGATCCCGCGCAGCGGGTAGCGGCTCAGCAGCTCCTCGATGCGGCCGTGGGCGACGAGCAGCTCGTCGGTGGCGGTGGCGAAGCGCTTGCCGAGGGTGGTGGCCTGCGCGGCGACGTTGTGCGAGCGGCCGGCCATGACCAGCTCGCCGTACTCGCCGGCGAGCTTGCCGAGCCGGGCCAGGACGGCGACCGTGCGGTCGCGCATCAGCTCCAGCGAGAGGCGGATCTGGAGCTGCTCGACGTTCTCGGTGAGGTCGCGGGAGGTCATGCCCTTGTGCACGTGCTCGTGCCCGGCGAGGTCGTTGAACTCCTCGATCCGCGCCTTCACGTCGTGCCGCGTGACCTTCTCGCGCTCGGCGATGGAGGCCAGGTCGACGGTGTCGAGGACGCGCTCGTAGTCGGCGAGCGCCGCGTCCGGCACCTCGATCCCGAGGTCCTTCTGAGCCCGCAGCACGGCGAGCCAGAGCTGCCGCTCCAGCTTCACCTTCTGCTCGGGCGACCAGAGCGTGGCGAGCTCGGCGGAGGCGTAGCGTCCGGCGAGGACGTTCGGAATGCGGGGCTTGGCGGGAGCGGAAGTCACGTGACCGGATTCTACTGGCGATTCGTGCAGGCCAGCGCCGCGGGTGTCTTTGTCGGAACCTACGACGGTGTGACCGGCGCGTCCAACCTGGGCCAGGGCCTGTCGTCTGGATCAGGTCGCGGGGCTCGACCGTGCCTCTCGACGCCGCAGATGCGCGTGCCAGGCCCCGCGTCCGCGACCTGATCCAAACGACAGGCCTTACGTCAGGTCTTCGTAGGGCGCCAGCTCCGGCCGCTTGGGGGGCCGTCCGTCGCCGGAGGAGCGGCCCGTCAGGCGGCGGCCTATCCACGGGAGCAGGTGCTGCCGGGCGAACCGCGCGTCCGTCACGCGCCGCGCCACCCAGCCCGGCGGCAGCGTCGCCGGCATCGGCGTGTGCCACTCGGCGTCCTCCGCGTCGTGGCCCAGCGTCTGCCAGACCGCCTCCGCGACCCGGCGGTGGCCCTCGGCCGTCAGATGCAGCCGGTCCACGTCCCACATCCGCGGGTCGCTCAGGGAGGGTGCGCCGTACAGGTCGACGACGAGCGCGCCGTGCCGGGCGGCCAGCTCGTCGACGCAGGTGAACAGCTCCTCCATGCGCGGCCGGAACCGCGCCTGGACGGGTCCCTGGCGGGCCGGGCTGCGCATCAGGACGAGCTGCCGGCAGGCAGGGGCCAGCTTCTCCACGGCCTCCGTGAGGAGCCCGCGGACCCGGCCCATGTCGCACTTGGGCCGCAGCGTGTCGTTGAGGCCGCCGACCAGGGTGATCACGTCGGCTCCCATGGCCGCCGCGACGTCGACCTGCTCGTCGACGATCTGCTGGATCAGCTTGCCGCGCACCGCGAGGTTGGCGTACCGGAAGCCGGGCGTCCGGGCCGCCATCCGGGCGGCGAGCAGGTCGGCCCAGCCCCGGTAGGTGCCGTCGGGCATCAGGTCCGACATGCCCTCGGTGAAGGAGTCGCCGAGGGCGACCAGGCTGCTGTAGGTGGGGTTCGTCTGCATGGCGACGGAAATGGTATCCCGTGCACATACCCCCCGGTCGGTCGGTCCGGCGAACCCGGTCCTCACGCCCTCTGACCGAACAGCTCCCGCAGCACGTCCTCCATGGTGACGAGCCCGGCCAGCCGCCCGTCCGCCCCGAGGACGGCCGCGAGGTGCGTTCGGCTGCCCCGCATCGCCGTGAGGACGTCGTCCAGCGGGGTGTGCTCCCGCACCCGGGCGATGGGGCGCATGTCCCGCAGGCGGAACGGCGTGTTGCGCCCGGCGGCGTCCAGGGCGTCCTTCACATGCAGGTAACCGACGATCCGCCGTCCCTCGTCCACCACCGGGAAGCGGGAGAACCCGGAATCGGCCGACAGCCGCTCCAGTTCCTCAGGGGTGACGCCCACGCTCGCGTACTCCACGCGTTCCAGCGGCAGCACCACGTCCCGCACCGGACGGCGGCCCAGCTCCAGCGCGTCGCGCAGCCGCTCCTGGGCGCGGTCGTCGATCAGGCCCGCCTCGCTGGAGTCCTTCACGATCTGCGCTATCTCCGCGTCCGAGTAGGAGGCCGCCACCTCCTCCCGCGCCTCCACGCGCAGCAGCTTCAGCAGCGTGTTCGCGAACGCGTTCACCGTGAAGATCACCGGGCGCAGCGCCCGGGACAGCGCCACCAGGGGCGGTCCGAGCGCCAGCGCGCTGCGCACCGGCTCGGCGAGCGCGATGTTCTTCGGCACCATCTCGCCGAGCAGCATGTGCAGATACGTCGCGAGGGACAGCGCGATCACGAAGGACACCGCGTGGCCCGCGCCCTCGGGCACGCCCATCGCATGGAACGCCGGCTCCAGCAGATGCGCGATCGCCGGCTCGGCCACCACGCCGAGCACCAGTGTGCACAGTGTGATGCCGAGCTGCGCGGCCGCCATCAGCGCGGACACGTGCTCCAGGCCCCACAGCACGCTCTTCGCGCGCCGGTCACCCTGGTCGGCGTACGGCTCGATCTGGCTGCGGCGCACCGAGATCAGCGCGAACTCGGCGCCGACGAAGAAGGCGTTGACGAAGAGCGTCGCCAGTCCGATCAGCAGCTGGACGGCGGTCACAGCTCCACCCCCTTCTCGTCGGGCTTGTGGTCGTCGAGCGGGGCGCGCAGCCGGACGCGGGCGGCCCGGCGCCCCGTGGCGTCCAGGACCTCCAGGTGCCAGCCGGCGACCTCGAGGGTGTCACCGACGGCCGGTATCCGCCCGAGCACCGTCGCCACCAGCCCGGCGAGCGTCTCGTAGGGCCCCTCCGGCGCGCGCAGCCCGATCCGTTCGAGGTGGTCCACGCGCGCGGAGCCGTCGGCCGAGTACAGGGGGTGCCCGCTCTCGTCGGTGCCGGCCGCGGCCAGGTCGGGGGTCTCGTGCGGGTCGTGCTCGTCGCGGACCTCGCCGACGACCTCCTCGACGATGTCCTCCAGCGTGGCGACGCCCGCCGTGCCGCCGTACTCGTCGATCACGACCGCCATCGTGCGCTTGCCGGAGAGCCGGTCCAGGAGCCGGTCGACGGTGAGCGTCTCGGGAACCAGCAGCGGCTCCCGCATCAGCTCGGAGACGTAGATCCGGGTCCGCCGCTCGGCCGGCACCGCCAGCACGTCCTTGACGTGGGCCGTTCCGACGACCGAGTCGAGGGTGTCGCGATAGACGGGGAACCGGGACAGGCCGGTCGCCCGCGTCGCGTTCGCGACGTCCTCCAGCGTGGCCTGCACCTCCAGCGCGACGACCTGCACCCGGGGCGTCATCACGTTCTCCGCGGTCAGATCGGCGAGGTTCAGCGTGCGCACGAACAGCTCGGCGGTGTCGGGCTCCAGGGCGCCCTCCTTCGCGGAGTGCCGGGCGAGGGCCGCCAGCTCCTGCGGCCCGCGCGCCGAGGCGAGCTCCTCGGCGGGCTCCACCCCGATCCGCCGCACGACCCGGTTCGCCGTGTTGTTGAGGTGCGTGATGAACGGCCGGAACGCGGCACTGAACCCGCGCTGGGCGTTGCCCACGGTCTTGGCGACGGTCAGCGGCGAGGAGATCGCCCAGTTCTTGGGCACCAGCTCGCCGACGACCATCAGGAACACCGTGGACAAAGCGGTGCCGATCACCAGCGCGATGCTGTGCGACGCCGAGGCCGAGACACCGAGGCCTTCCAGGGGCCCGGCGATCAGGGCGGCGATCGACGGCTCGGCGAGCATGCCGACCACCAGGTTCGTGACGGTGATCCCGAGCTGCGCGCCGGAGAGCTGGAACGTCAGACTCCGTACGGCCTTCAGCGCCCCCTGCGCACCGCGCTCGCCGCGCTCGACGGCCCGCTCCAGCTCGGCGCGCTCGACCGTGGTGAGGGAGAACTCGGCCGCCACGAAGGCGCCGCAGGCGAGCGAGAGCGCGATCGCCGCCAGGAGGAGGAGCACTTCGGTCATCGGTTCACCCCCCTTCCATGGTTGTCCAGGACGGGGCGGGACGCGCGGTGTCGCGCACGGGGAGGCTCGCCCATGGGCGGAGGCTCACAACCTTTCATGCAGGACCGAGTGGCCCATCAAGAGTAAAGGATGGGCAAAGTCCGCCTGTGTTGTGATCACGGCACAGCGGCCATGACTACTCGGTGAGCGGCTTCACCCAGCGTCGCCACTGCTCCTCTGCCCCGTATCCGGCCGCATCCCACGTCCGGTGCGCGGTTTCGTTGCGCGTGAGCACCATCGCGTCCGCGCGGCGTCCGCCGAGCCGTACGAACCGCTCCTCGGCGGCGGCGAGCAGTGCGGTCGCGATGCCCCGGCGGCGGTGATCCGGGTGCACGGCGAGCCGGTACAGATGGCAGCGCCAGCCGTCGAACCCGGCGATCACCGTGCCGGCCAGTTCGCCGCGCCGCTCCGCCAGGATCAGCGCCTCGGGGTCACGTGCGACGAGCCGCTCCACACCGGTGCGGTCGTCACTGATGCTCGTGCCCTCGGCGGCCACCTTCCAGAAGGCCAGCACGGCGTCGAGGTCCCCGGGCGTCGCGGCCCGGATGTGCAAGTCGGTCATCGCATGATCACAGCACGCGCAGCGGCCCACGTCAGACCGTTTCACCATGCGGACCTCACTCGTGCGCGATGGCCGCCAGGACGTTCATGCGCGACGCGCGCAACGCCGGCAGCAGCGCCGCCACGACCCCGACCACCGCCGAGCCGACCACCACCAGCACGATCGTCAGCCACGGGATCGCCAGCGCCGTCATGCCCTGGAGCGCCAGCACCTGCTGCGTGCACACACCCCACACCAGCCCCAGCACCAGCCCCAGGACCGCGCCGAACACCGCGATGACCACCGACTCCAGCCGGATCATCCGCCGCAGCTGCCGCCGGGCCAGCCCGATCGCCCGCAACAGGCCGATCTCCCGGGTGCGTTCGACGACCGACAGCGCGAGGGTGTTGACCACGCCGAGCACGGCGATGATGATCGCCAGCCCGAGCAGCGCGTACACGAGGTACAGCAGGACGGCGATCTGGTCCTGGACCAGCTGCTTGTAGTCGGCCAGGTCCCGCACCTGCACCTGCGGGTACGGCTCCAGGGTCTCCTCCAGGTTCGCGCGCAGATCGCCGTCGCGGGTGCCCGGGGCGGCATTGACGTACAGCGCGGAGTCCTGCCCGCCCGGCGCGTACCGCTCCAGGGTGCCCATGCCGAAGAACAGCCCGCCCTGCGTGCCGAACCCCTCGGCGGAGTCCTGGTCGGTGAGCGCTCCGACCGTCAGCTCGGCCGAGCGTCCGGCCGGGAACCGAACGGGGAGGGTGCTGCCGACCCGCACCCCGTGGTCGCGGGCGAAGTCCCGGTCCATGGCCAGCTGCCCGCTCGCGAGTGCGGCCGCGGAGTCCCCTTGCGCGTAGGTGATGTTGGCGACCTCGTCGAGCCGCGGATCGTAGCCCGCGGCCGTGGTCTCCACCCGGTCGCCGTCCGGGAGCCGCACCGCGACGGGCGTGAACCGCCCGCGCACCACCAGGCCCACGCCCTCGGTGGCGCGCACCTTCTCGGTGACCTCCGGCGGGAACGGCTGGAAGTTGGAGTTCTGGATCACGAAGTCGGCGCCCAGCGTCTTGTCGATCTGCCGGTCGAACGACGCGGTCATCGACTCGCTCGCCACCGACATCCCGCCCACCAGGGCGATTCCCACCATCAGGGCGGCGGCGGTGGCCCCGGTACGGCGCGGATTGCGCAGGGCGTTGCGCTGGCTCATCCGTCCGATCGACCCGAAGAGCGCCGGGAAGGCCCCGCCCAGCACCCGGATCACCGGGCGCACCAGCAGCGGCCCGGCGATCACGGTCGCGATCAGGGTGAGGACCACACCGAGCCCCAGCAGGGAGGCCGCCGACGACGTCTGCCGCGATGCCGCGCAGCCCGCGAGCGCCGCCGCGCCGGCCGCCCCGACGACGGCGCCCGCCACCGCGCGCACCCGCAGCGGCCGGCCCACCCCGGCGACCTCGGCGTCCGAGAGCGCGGCCATCGGCGACACGCCCGCGGCCCGCCGCGCCGGGAGGTACGCGGCGATGAAGGTGACGCCGAGCCCGACCACGTAGGCCGCCACCGGTGTCACCCAGCCGATCTCCATCTCGTCGGCGTCGATGTTCATGCCCAGCAGGCCCATCAGCCCGATCAGCCCGGCCGCGAGCCCGATGCCCGCGGCGAGCCCCAGCGTGGAGCCGACCAGCCCGAGCAGCAGGGCCTCGGTGAGCACCGAGTTGCGGACCTGGCGCCGGTCGGCGCCCAGCGCGCGCAGCAGGCCCAGCTCGCGGGTGCGCTGGGCGATGAGCATGGAGAAGGTGTTGACGATCAGGAACACGCCGACCAGCACGGCGATCCCGGCGAAGCCGAGCATCACGTACTTGATCACGTCGAGGAACCCGCCCAGTTGCTCGACGTCCGACTCGGCCTGCTCGCCGGCCGTCCTGAAGTCGTAGGTGTGCGGGCCGAGCGCGTCGGCCACGCGCTGTTTGAGCAGGTCGTCGCCGACGCCCTCCGCCGCGTCGACCGCGATGGCGGTGGCCGTCCCCGGCCGGCCCAGCAGCTTCGTCTGCGCGGTGGGTGTGTCGAAGTAGATCAGCGCCGAGCCGGGGTTCGTGGTCGTGAAGGTGACGATGCCGACCACCCGTACCTGGAACGACCCGGGAGGCGCGATGACCGTGAGGGTGTCACCGATGCGCACGTTCTTGCGGCCGGCGGTCTCGGAGTCGAGCAGTGCCTCGGCGGGACCGCGCGGTGCGTGGCCCGAGGTCAGTTTCACGGGGCTGCGCTCGTTCGGGTTCCAGGCGTTGCCGAGCGTCGGCGCCCCGGTGGTCGGGCCGACCGGCTCGTTGGCCTCGTCGACGACGGTGAGGCCGTTCACCTCCACGTCGGCGCGGGCCGCCGCGACGCCGTCGATCTGCCGTACGCGCTCGGCGAGCGCGGCCGGCAGGGTGGCCGTCCGTCCGGAGGGCACCGCCTCGTCGAGATCCTCCTTCGGGCTGACCGTGACATCGGCCGCGGTGGAGGCGAACAGCCGGTCGAAGGTGCGGCTGACGGTGTCCGAGAAGATCAGGCTCCCCGTGACGAACGCGACGGACAGCAGGACGGCGAGCGCGGAGAGCAGCAGCCGCCCCTTGTGCGCCAGGAAGCTCCGCAGGGTCGCCTTGAGCACGGGCTCAGCTCTCCTCGGAGGAGGCCGGGGCGCCGGCGTCCTCGTAGCGGGTGCGGATCACGTCGAACCTCTTCATCCGCTCCAGTACCGCCTCCGCCGAGGGGCGCCGCATCTCGTCGACGATCCGGCCGTCCCCGAGGAAGAGCACCAGGTCCGAGTGGGCGGCCGCCCCCGGGTCGTGGGTGACCATGACGACGGTCTGCCCGAGCTGGTCCACCGCCTCGCGCAGGAAGCCGAGCACCTCCAGGCCTGCGCGCGAGTCGAGGTTGCCGGTCGGCTCGTCCGCGAAGATCAGCTCGGGCCGGAAGGCCAGCGCCCGCGCGCAGGCCACACGTTGCTGCTGCCCGCCGGAGAGCTGCGAGGGCCGGTGCCCGAGCCGGTCCCGCAGGCCCAGGGTGTCGATCACCCGGCTCAGCCACGCCTCGTCGGGTTTCCGGCCCGCGATGTCCATGGGCAGGGTGATGTTCTCCCGGGCGTCGAGGGTCGGGATGAGATTGAACGACTGGAACATGAACCCGATCCGGTCGCGGCGCAGCCGCGTCAGCTCGCGCTCCCGCAGCCCCGTGATCTCCGTGTCGCCGAGCCACACCTGACCGGCCGAGACGGTGTCCAGCCCGGCCAGACAGTGCATCAGCGTGGACTTCCCGGAACCCGAGGGGCCCATCACGGCGGTGAACCGGCCCCGGACGACGTCCACGTCCACCGAGTCGAGCGCGAGCACGGCCGTCTCGCCCGAGCCGTACGCCTTGGTCAGACCGCGGGCCCGGGCCGCGATCCCGTCGGCCGGCGCGAGGCCGGGAGCGTGCTCCGCAGCGGGTGTGGACAAGGCCGCCTCCTGTCGGGTGGACGTCAGGATTTCCTGGCTCTGACCGAGGGTAATGTGACCCGGCCCACACTCGGTATCCTCCGTGGGTCGGACTCACCCTTGCCGGTATCGGCACCCGGGCTGGCTGCTGATGCTCGCCGAGCAGAAGCCCCCCGTGGACCCCCAGGTCGCCGACGGGGGAGCCCTCGTCGCAGCCGTCGCCCGCCACCAGACCGCCGTGTTCGACGTCCCCGTCCGCGACAGCCCGTACGCCCGCGCAGCCGCCCTGCTCCAGATCCTGCTGCACGTTCCCGCGCTGGACGCTCCGACGCCCTGTTCGCCTCCGCCGTCGCCTACGCGTGCCTCGTCGCCGACGGTGTCAAGGCCGGCACCTCGTCCGAGCAGGTCGGCGCCTCGTCCGAGCAGGTCCGCGACCTCGCCCGGCCGGTCAAGAGCGGCGAGGCGTCCGTCCGGGACGTCGAGCGGGAACTGCGCCGGTGGAGCCTGTCACTCACCCCTCCACAGGGCGCCACGCCGTGCCGAGCACGCAGTACGAGGTGGGCAGCGTCGGCCCCTGTTCGGGCATGAGCACCCGCCGGTAGGGGCCGAGTTCGAACCCGGCGTCCCGCAGCGCCCTGACCGGCTCCCGCGCCACATGGCAGCCCCCGCTCAGCACCGGCCACACCGTCCGGTCCAGCGCGTGCTGCGTGAAGCACATCGCACGGCCGCCGCCCCGGCCGTGCTCGAAGAACCGCACCTCGCCGCCCGGCCTCAGCACCCGCCGCAGTTCCCCGAGCGCCCGGGGCACGTCCCGCACACTGCACAGCACCAGCGACACCACCGCCGCGTCGAAGCCCTCGCTCTTGACCGGCAGCGCCTCGGCCGCACCCGGCACGACGTCCACCGGCACCTCGGCGCGCAGCGCGGCCTCCACGGCCAGATGCCGCAGCCGCCGCTCGGGTTCGATGGCGACGACCTCCGCGACGGTGCCCGGGTAGTGCGCGAAGTTCAGCCCGTTGCCCGCGCCGATCTCGATCACCCGCCCGGACAGCCCGCCGAGGAGTCTCCCGCGGATCCGGCCCACGCCCATCCGGGTCTCGGCGGCCACACTGGCCCGGGCGTAGCAGCGGGCGAACAACGGATGGTGCACGGCGTCCCGGGGAACCCTGCCGGAGCGGAGTGGCATCGATAACCTCCTTGCGAGGCCGGCCTCACCCCGATTCTCCCCGCGCCGGGCCCCGCGCACCCCTGCCGTCTACCGCAGGAGTACGCGGCCCAGCACCGGAAGGTGGTCGCTGCCGGTCGCCCCCAGTGCCGACACCTCCGCCACCTCGGCACCTCGCCCCAGCACCTGGTCGATCCTCGCCACCGGCAGGCCGGCCGGCCAGCTGAACGCGAACCCCGTGGGCGGAGCGTGCAGCCGGGAGGTGAGCGGGGCGAGACCGCGGTCCAGCACCGTGCCGTTGAGGTCGCCCACCACCAGCAGCCGGCCGGCCGGGTCGGCGCCGATCCGGTCCCCGAGCAGGGCCGCGCTCTCGTCACGGGCCGCCGAGGCGAGCCCCGCCGGGCCCAGGCGCACCGACGGCAGATGGACCACGTACACCGCGACCTTGCCGCCGGGTGCGGACACCGTGGCCCGCAGAGCCCGCCGCCAGCCCTCCGGGAAGCCTTCGGGCCGGATGTCCACGGGCCGCACGTCCGACAGCGGATACGCCGACCAGAGCCCGACCGTGCCGTGAACGGCCCGATGCGGGTGGGAGGCGCCCAGGACGTCCTCGTACACGGGCCGTGCCGTGGGCGTGAGCTCCTGCACGGCCACCAGCCCCGCACGGCTCGCACGCAGGGCCCGGGCGGTGCCGGAGGGATCGGTGTTGTCGTCGGCCACGTTGTGCTGGACGACCGTCAGGTCGGACGGGCCGCCGGCCGAGGACCACCACATCCCGCCGAACATCCAGAGCCACACGGCCAGGGGCGCCAGGCAGGCGAGCAGCCCCGCTCGCGACCGCCCGAGCAGGGCGAGGCAGCCGATTACGGGCACGGCCGCCCCCAGCCACGGCAGGAACGTCTCCAACAGGCTCCCCAGCCGCCCGACCCGGTTGGGCACGGCGGAGTGCAGGGCGAGCAGAGCGGCGACCCCGAGGGCGCCGGCCACCAGCCAGGGGCCCCACGACGACCTGCCGTGGCCGGTCACGCTAGGCGAGTTCCGCCGCCAGCAGCGCGGCCGTCCGGGCCACCAGCGGGTTGTCGCCCTCGGCGTCCTCCTCCGGCTGCGTGGTCAGCACCGACATCACGATCGGCGGGCCGTCCGGCGGCCAGGTGATGCCCACGTCGTTGTTGCTGCCGTACCGCCCGCCCCCCGTCTTGTCGGCGAGCAGCCAGTCGGCCGGCAGTCCCTTGCGGAACCTCTCCAGGCTCGTGGTGTTGCGCAGCAGCCAGTCCGTGAGCCGGGCCCTGTCCCGTGGTTCAAGCGCGTCGCCGAGCACCAGCCGGGCGTAGGTCAGGCCGATGGCGCGTGGGGAGGTCGTGTCGGTGACGCGCCACGGCTCGCTTGAGTTGAGCTTGGGCTCCCAGCGGTCGAGCCGGGTGACGCGGTCACCGGTCGAGCGGGCGAAGCGGGTGATCGCGGTCGGTCCGCCCAGCTCCCTCAGCAGCAGGTTGCCCGCGGTGTTGTCGCTGAAGCGGATGGTGGCGTCGCACAGCTCCTCCACCGTCATGCCGGTCGCCACGTGCTTCTCGGTGACGGGGGAGAATTCCGACGCCTTGACGTATGCCTCGGTGTAGTGGATGCGCCGGGCCAGGAACTCGCCGTCGCGGTCGAGGTCGCGCAGCACCGCCGCGGCCGCGAGGGTCTTGAACACCGAGGCCATCGGGAAGCGCTCGTCGGCCCGGTAGGCCACCGTCCGGCCGGTGCGCATGTTGCGGGCGTACACACCCAGCCGGGCGGTGTGCTCCTGCTCCAGTTCCCGCAGTCGCGCGGTGACACCGGCGGTGCCGGTCGACGCCCGGGCCGTGCCACCGCCCAGTGAGAGGGCGGCGGCCGTGCCGAGCGCGAGAGCCGTGCGGCGGGACGGGCGTAATCCGTTCGCGTGCAAGGTGGTCCCTTCGGAGGCGATCATGTACATGGTTCAACACGCGATCGCGTCCGCGCCGGTTCCACCGCCCTCCCCACGGGACCCTCAGAACGCCCCGGGCGCCTCCCGCACCCGGAACGCCTCCGCGTCCCACGAGCCGTCCAGACGCGGTGCCAGCCAGTGCGGCGCGGCCGCCCGGAAGCCGGCCGGGTCCAGGGCGCCCGACCCGGCCGGGACCGCGCCCAGCAGCGGGGCCCCGGCCACGTCCGGCAGGTCCGCCAGATTGCAGCGGGCGGCGAGATCCGGGGTCGCGGGCCAGCTCCCGATCACGATCCCGGCCAGGTCCAGCCCCCGGGAGCGCAGTTCACGCGCCGTCAGCTCCGTCGTGTTCAGGGTGCCGAGCCCCGCGGGGGCCACGACCAGCACCGGCGCCGACAGCAGCCGTGCCGCGTCCGCGAGGGTGCCGCCGGCCGCGTCGAACCGGACGAGCAGCCCGCCGGCTCCTTCGACCAGCACCAGGTCGTGCTCGGTGGCCAGCTTCGCGGCGGCCTCCGCGACCTCGTGCGGATGGACCGGGGTCCGCCCCGCCCGGCGCGCTGCCGTGGCCGGCGCCAACGGCTCGGGATACCGGGCCAGTTCCGCAGACGTCACCGGGCCCGCGAGGCGCGCCACCTCGGCGGCGTCCCCGGGCTCGTCGGGCCCCACACCCGTCTGCGCGGCCTTCAGCACGGCCACCGAACGGCCGGCGGCCAGCGCCGTCGCGGCGACGGCGGCGGTCAGGACCGTCTTGCCGACCTCCGTGCCCGTGCCCGTGATCACCAGTACCGGCATGTCATCCCTCCCGCGCCGCCGCGCACACGGCCCGCGCGATCCGCGCCAGGTCCGCCTCGCCCGTGACGTACGGCGGCATGGTGTAGATCAGGTCGCGGAACGGCCGCAGCCACACGCCCTCGCGCACGGCCGCCGCCGTCGCCGCCGCCATGTCCACGGCGTGGTCCAGCTGCACCACCCCGATGGCGCCGAGCACCCGCACGTCCTTCACCCCCGGCAGCTCCGACGCCGCCGAGAGCCCGGCCCGCAGGCCCGTCTCGATCCGCTCGACCTCCGCGAGCCAGTCCTGCCCGCGCAACAGCTCGATCGAGGCGCAGGCCACCGCCGCCGCCAGCGGATTGCCCATGAACGTCGGGCCGTGGGCGAGCACCGGCACCTCGCCGCGCGAGATGCCGTCGGCCACCCGCGTGGTGCACAGCGTTGCCGCCATGGTCATGTAGCCGCCGGTCAGCGCCTTGCCCACGCACATCACGTCCGGCGTCACGGCGGCGTGCTCCGCGGCGAACATCGCGCCCGTACGGCCGAATCCGGTCGCGATCTCGTCGAACACCAACAGCACGTCATGCGCGTCGCACGCCTCGCGCAGCACCCGCAGATAGGCGGGGGAGTGGAACCGCATTCCGCCCGCGCCCTGCACCACCGGCTCGACGATCACCGCCGCCAGTTCGCCCGCGTGCCGCTCGATCAGCGACCGCAACTGCTCTGCGTACGCCTCGTCGTACTCCGCCGGGGGCGGGCCGGCGAACACCTGACGCTGGAGCACCCCGGTCCACAGCTCGTGCATCCCGCCCTCGGGATCGCACACCGACATGGGCTGCCAGGTGTCGCCGTGGTAGCCGCCGCGCCAGGTCAGCAGCCGCTGCTTGCCGGGGCGGCCCAGCGAACGCCAGTACTGGAGGCACATCTTGACCGCGACCTCGACCGACACCGACCCCGAGTCGGCGAGGAAGACGTGCTCCAGGCCCTCGGGCGACATGTCGACAAGGAGCTTCGCCAGCCGTACGGCGGGCTCGTGGGTGAGCCCGCCGAACATCACATGGCTCATCCGCCCGAGCTGCTCGCGGGCGGCCTCGTTGAGCACCGGGTGGTTGTAGCCGTGGATCGCCGACCACCAGGACGACATCCCGTCGACCAGCTCTCCCGAGCCGTCGGCGAGCCGCAGCCGCACCCCGCTCGCCGACTCCACGACGAGCGGTTCCTGCCGCCCGGGCATCGGTCCGTACGGATGCCACACGTGCCGCCGGTCGAGCTCCAGCAGCTCGGCCACGGCCGGCTCAGGCATTGGGAGCGAGGTCCGTCCCGGCGCCCCGGCGGCGCACGGCGACCAGGTCGGTCCGTGCTTCGTCGGCCCGGGGAGGAGCCGCCGTCCCGGCGGAACCACAGACCCCGCCGCCGCTCTCCTGCGAGCCGCACCCGCCGCCCTCGCCGCAGCCCCCGGACGCCCGGTGCTCCGGCAGCGTCACCTGGTCGGTGCCCTCCACCTCGAACCCGGCGTCCGCGATCATCTCCAGGTCGGCCTTGCCGGCCTGGCCTTCGCTGGTGAGGTAGTCGCCGAGGAAGATCGAGTTGGCCAGGTGCAGGGCGAGCGGCTGCATCGTGCGCAGATGGACCTCGCGCCCGCCGGCGATCCGCACCTCGACGTCCGGGCAGACGAACCGCGTCATCGCGAGGATCCTGAGGCACCGCTGAGGGGTCAGGTTCCACTCCTTGCCGAGCGGAGTGCCCTCGAACGGGATCAGGAAGTTGACCGGAACCGAGTCCGGGTCCAGCTCACGCAGCGAGAAGACGACGTCGACCAGGTCCTCGTCGGTCTCGCCCATACCGGCGATCAGCCCGGAGCAGGCGGACAGACCGGCCGCGTGCGCCTTCTGCACGGTGTCGACGCGGTCCTCGTAGGTGTGCGTGGTGGTGATCTCCCCGTACGTCGCCTCGGACGTGTTGAGGTTGTGGTTGTAGGCGTCGGCGCCGGCCTCGCGCAGCCGCTCCGCCTGGCCCTCGGAGAGGAGTCCGAGGCAGGCGCACACCTCGACGCCCTCGTTGTTGTCCTTGATCGCCTTGATCGTCTCGGAGACCCGGTCCACGTCCCGGTCGGTCGGGCCGCGTCCGCTGGCCACCAGGCACACCCGCTTGGCCCCTCCGGCCACACCGGCCGCCGCCGCGTCGGACGCCTGGCCGGGCTTCAGCCAGGTGTACTTCAGGATCCCGGCCGTCGAGCCGAGCCGCTGCGAACAGTACGAGCAGTCCTCGGGGCACAGGCCGGACTTGAGATTGACCAGATAGTTCAGTTTCACCCGCCGGCCGAACCAGTGCCGGCGCACCTTTCCGGCCGCGGCCACCACATCGAGCAGGTCGTCGTCGGACGTCGCGAGGACGGCCAGTGCCTCTTCGCGGGTCGGCAGCTCGCGCCGAAGCCCCTTGTCCACCAGCGTGTTCAGCAGGTCCATGGAAGCCGATCCTGTCCTAAGGAGGCGTCCGGGGCCAAGGAGACTTCGCACAAGAGAGTCGCTTCGAGGTGTGGGTATTGCCACACACTGACCTGCTGGTCGTCCCGCTAGTGTCTGTGCACTGCCTACAAATTCCCCGGAGGACCACCCATGGCGTTCGGCTGGATCGACGAGCAGGCGGAGCTGCGCGCCCGCGCCGGACTCGTACGGACTCTGCGCCCCCGTCCGGCCGACTCCCCGCTCCTCGACCTGGCGAGCAACGACTACCTCGGGCTGGCCCGCCATCCCGAGATCACCGAGGGCGCGGCCCGGGCCGCGCGGACCTGGGGCGGCGGCTCGACGGGCTCCCGGCTCGTCACCGGCACCACCGAACTGCACAGCGAACTCGAACGGGAACTGGCCGGTTTCTGCGGCTTCGAGGCGGCCCTCGTCTTCTCCTCCGGCTACGCCGCCAACCTCGCCGCGGTCACCGCGCTGGCCCCGCACGGCTCCCTGATCGTCTCCGACGCGGGCAACCACGCCTCGCTCATCGACGGCTGCCGACTGGCCCGCGGCACCACCCAGGTGGTGGAGCACGCCGAGCCGGACGCCGTGCGCAAGGCGCTGGCCGGCCACCAGGGCACGGCGATCACGGTCTCCGACACGGTCTTCTCGGTGGACGGCGACGCGGCCCCCCTCACCGCCCTGGCCGAGGCCTGCCGGGAGCACGGCGCCGGGCTGGTCGTCGACGACGCTCACGGCCTGGGCGTTCTCGGCGACGGCGGTCGCGGCGCCCCGCACGCGGCGGGGATCGCGGGCGCCGACGACGTCGTCGCGACGGTCACGCTGTCCAAGTCACTGGGCAGCCAGGGCGGAGCCGTCCTCGGCCCCGCCCGGGTCGTCGACCACCTGGTCAATGCGGCCCGGACGTTCATCTTCGACACGGGCCTCGCCCCGGCGGCGGCGGGGGCGGCCCTGGCGGCCCTCCGGTTGCTTCGCCGCGAACCGGAACGGGCGGCACGGGCCCGCGCGGTGGCGGGCGAACTGCACGCACGCCTGACCGCCGCGGGTCTGGAAGCGGTGCGTCCGGACGCCGCGGTGGTCTCGGTGCGCGCGCCCTCTCCCGAGGACGCCGTGGACTGGGCGGCACGGTGCCGCGCGGCGGGCCTGGCCGTGGGGTGCTTCCGTCCTCCCTCCGTGCCCGACGGCATCTCACGGCTCAGGCTGACCGCCCGCGCAGACCTGACCGGCCGGCAGATCGAACGCGCTGTACGGCTGATCGGCGAGACGCGGCCATGAGTCGGCGTGACACGGCCGTGCGTCGCTCGATGACGGTCTGAACGGACGGGGTTACATGCGCTCCACCCCGGCCGCGAACGCTGCCCAGCTCCCCGGGGAGAAGAGCAGCGCGGGTCCGGACGGGGTCTTGGAGTCGCGTACGGCGAGCAGTCCGGCCCAGGGCGGGGCGTCCGGACACGCGGTCTCGACGCAGTTGTTCGCGCCGGTGCTGTAGCTGCTGCGCAGCCACCGCACGCCGTGCAGTTCGGTGCTTGAGGGGACATGACGAGGCAGTGCACGCATGGTGCCTCCTTACGCGCCGGCGGCTGTCCCGGCGATGAAATCCAACGAGTCCTCGGGCGAAAGGGCGTGGATCTGAAGGGCGTTGAAGGCCTCCGTGTAGGCCTGGAGGTCTTCTTTCCGTTCGAGGTAGAGGCTACTCGTCAAGTGGTCGAGAACAACCACGTCCAGATCAGAAGTGCTCGAAAATGAGAAGATAACGAAAGGTCCCGTGACGCCGATGTGCGCCCCGGCGGCGAACGGCAGGACCTGGAGGCGCACTTGGGGCAGCCGGGCGGCTTCCACCAGCCGCTCCAGCTGGCGGGCCATCACCCCGGGCCCGCCCACCTCCCGGCGCAGTACGGCCTCGTCCAGGACGGCGCTGAGTCTCAGCGGAGGGTCGGCGCGCAGCACGTCCTGCCGGGCCAGCCGCACTTCGACGAGCGTGTCGAGCCGGTCCTCCGGGAGACCCTCCACCGCCGCGCGCGTCACCGCACGCGCGTACTCGGGCGTCTGGAGCAGGCCCGGTACGACCGTGGTCTCCAGCGTGCGCATCGCGCCTGCCTGGGACTCCAGGCTGATGAAGTCCCGGTACGTCGGCGGCAGCACCCCGCGGTAGGCGTGCCACCAGTGGTGCCGGCCGCCGTTGTCGTCGGCACCCGCCAACGCCATCAGCAGTTCGCGGAGTTGGGAGTCCGCCACGTCGTAGGCATCGAGAAGTAACCGCACGTCGGCCGGTTTCACCCCGCTCGTGCCCGTCTCGATCCGGCTGACCTTGGACTGGTGCCAGCCCACCAGCCGGGCCGCCTCACCGCTCGTGAGCCCCGCCGAGGTGCGCAGCGCACGCAGTTCGGCGCCCAGCTTCCGGCGGCGCACCGCGGGACCGTGCTGCATGGCTCCTCCTTACTCCTTCCGAGCCACCCAAATACGGTCTCGCGTCGCAGAGTTCACCGCTTTGAGCGACAGATATATGCATATCTTGGTGGATCGCCGCCCTTCGCGGGGGTTCTGGTGGCACTCTGGCGACGAAGCACCAGTCCGGGACCGTACTCGAACCATCCGCTCCGTGTCGGGCTGTGGTCCCGTTGGGAAAGGGACGACGTCGCCATGGCAGACCATTTGGAAGCATCCGTCACTCTGCCGAGCGATCCAGCCTCGGTCTCCGCAGCGCGTGCCTACGTGGTGGGCACGCTGGCGGAGTGGGGCCTGCCGGCGGACACGGAAGTGTCCGACACCGTCCGGCTCATCATCTCCGAACTCGCCACCAACGCCGTGCAGCACACCTTCGGCCAGTCACCCACGTTCACCGTGGACGTCGAGCTCGACCGCCACGAGCACCTGCGCATCGGTGTCACGGACAGCCATCCGCGCTTCCCCAGACGCCTGCCCGCCGCCGTTCAGCAGGACAACGGCCGCGGCCTGGTCATCATCCGCTGGTTGACCGCGGAATGCGGCGGCAGACTCCGCATCCGCCCCACCCGTGAGGGTGGGAAGACCATCTCGATCGAACTCCCGTGGGCCGTCCCGGCGCAGTCGCTGACGACCGCGGTGCAGCAGGAGCCGTAGCCGCTCCCGGCAGGACCCGGGAGACTTCCCCAGGGATGCCTTCCGCGCATCCCGGCCCGCGCGACCTGCATCCGGGCCACCCTCATGGCTGCGACGCCCGCTCCGAGCCCCAGGACCCGCCGGAGTGCGAGGCCGTCACCGGTGCCGTGCCGACGCCTCCCGGTATGCTGCCGCCCCTCGAAGCCCTGACGGCCGCCTGACGGTGTGCCGCAGCGGCGCGGGGACCTTCAAGGCGTCCCGGTCCGGTTCCTCCTCGGTGGTCTCCCCGGTTCCGTCCGCCTCCTCGCGCAGCCCCGCCCGCCGCACCAGCCGCGGGAGCAGCCCCCACAGCCCGACACAGACCAGGAAGGTCGCGGCGCCCGCGGCGATACCGCCGGCCCGGCCCGTGGTCACGTCGACCACCAGCAGCACGGAACCGCTGAACGCGAACACCAGCACGCACAGGCCGGTGGTGGCCAGACGCGAGGAGACCTGCACGATGCGGGGTTTGGCGCCCTGCTGGAAGAGGGAGCGGTGCAGCGCCGCCGGCGCGGTGAAGAGCGCGGCTGCCAGGACCGCCAGCAGCAGGGTGATGACGTACGTGACGCGCTGGACCGTGTCGAGGTCCTCGAAACGCGAGGTGAAGGCCAGCGACAGCAGGAAGGCGAAGAGGATCTGCACGCCCGTCTGGGTGACGCGGAGTTCCTGGAGCAGCTCCACGAAGTTGCGGTCGGCGCGTTGCAGCGGAGTCTCGTTGCGCGCGGTGCAGGGACGGTGCTCGGCCATGGGGTCACGGGTATCCACGTGAGCCCGTGTCACGCTCCGGCGTGCGGCGGCGCGTCAGGACGACCCTGGACGGACGCCCCACGACCGAGTACGCGCTCGACTCGCTGCGCCAGGGCATCGCAGTCGTCTCGCAGGAGACGTACCTCTTCCACGCCAC
>NZ_JBEZWN010000013.1:0-146594 GCF_040637495.1 Streptomyces sp. NPDC029044 | reverse complement strand
CGCGCGGTTCCCCGCGCCCCTGAAAAGGGCGTGTCGGCAACGCCCTCAGGGGGCGCGGGGAACCGCGCGACCGGCCACGACGGCGCCGCGGACGACCGATCACCTGACGCGGCACTCTCGGCCTCGTACCGCGCCACCAGCTCCTGACCCTTCTCCAGCACCCCCTCCGGCAGCCGTACGGTCCCGGAGGCCGCCGTCACCAGGTCGACCCGCGCACCGATCTCCCCGGCGAATTCCGCGAGGCGCCCCGCGTCGGCCGACGACCGCATGTCCACCAGCGCCACCACGACGTACCTCCGCCGCGGATACCGCTCATGAAGGTCACGGATCGTGTTCAGCACCGTGTTCCCCGTGGAGAACTCGTCGTCGACCAGGACCAGTGGCCCGTCGCCGGTGAGCAGCGCGGGGTCCTCCGGCAGCAGCAGGTGCGAGGTCGCGTGGGAGTGGGACTCCTCGAAGCCGCCGGCCCGGGCGACGCCGGCGACCGGGCGGCGGGTGGAGTGCAGGTAGGGCGCGAGGCCCAGCCCGTCGGCGACGGAGTGGCCGAGGCCGGTCGCGGTCTCGGCGTAGCCGAGGACGACGGCCCTGCGGGCCTCGTCGTCGCCCAGCAGGTCCCGCACCCGGCGGCCGAGCTCCACTCCGTAGCCGTACACCACGGACGGCGACTGCGGCACGTGCTTGCCCAGGACGTTCGACACCAGCAGGTGGGCCCGCTTGGGGTTGCGGCGCAGCGCCAGCCCCAGCAGGCCGGACAGCCGGCCGTCACCGGCGAGCTCGACGCCGAGCCGCTCGGCGACCCAGCTGCCGGACCAGACGCCGTCCGCGTCCTCGCGCACCTCACGGTGCTCCCCCTCGTTCACTGCCTTCTCCATGAACCCTTCGTGTCCTCGAAAAGCCGTGCGGTCAGGCCGGCAGTCCCGCCGCCAGCAGTTCCACGAAGCCGATGTCCTGGTTCGCCACGCCGAAAACCTCGGCCCGCAGCAGGGTCCGCTCGGCCCAGGCCCGGTGCGGCTTCACCTCGTTCATCTTGTTCGTGTACGCCGATCTCAGCACACCCCCGCCGCCGCGCTCGGGGCGCAGGATGTCCTGGGCGTCCGTGAACTCCTCGTGGCTGACGACCGACAGGGCGTGCACGGGCAGCACGTGCGAGGGGTGGATGCAGGTCTTGCCCAGCAGTCCGTTGGCGTGGTCCAGGGAGATCTCCCTCAGCAGACCGTCCATGGCGTGCTCAATCAGCTTCTCGCGCAGCTCCGCAGCCTGCACCTCCAGGAAGGGGCTCTGTCGCAGCAAGGGCTTGAACATGCGCTCCTGGACCCGGAAGTACTCCCACACCGGCCCGGTGACGGTGAAGCCGGTCCCGTCGGCGCGGCCCAGCATGTTCACCACGTCGGCGATCACGGAGGCGACGATCTGCACGTCGTAGGCCGTCATGTCGGGGCCCCGGCGCAGCCCGTAGGAGGAGCAGAAGTCCGTCACGCCGAGGCGCAGGGCGAGGACGCGGTCGCGGTACTTGTCGATGGCCCGGGAGATGCCCTCCAGGGTCTCCACGCGCGACTCCCGGTAGAGCAGCTCCGGGGACTCCAGCACGGGCATGGCGAAAAGGCGACGGCCGCTTTCGGCCTCGGCGGTGGCCAGGGCTTCCAGGAAGGGGATGCCGCGTTCCTCGGTGAACTTGGGCAGGACGAACCCGGACAGCAGCCGGACGGCGGGGCCGAGGCGTCGTACCAGGTCGGGGATCTGCTCGGGGACCCGGACCCGGATGAACAGCAGCGGCGGGTCGGCGTCCGGCAGGTCGGCGAGGGCGGTGATCTGACGGACGAGGTTCTCCTCGCCGGGGCCGACGTCCGCGTCGTCGATCGAGTCCTCCAGGCACAGCACCATCGAGACCACGCCGCGCGCGCCCTGCTTGAGGACGTCGTCGGCCAGGCGCGGCCGGGTGGCGGGGCTGTACAGCGTGGCGCCCAGTGCGGCGGCGAGCAGCCGGGCCGGGGAGTCCGCGGTGAAGGCGCACGGCTCGCGGAAGAAGAGACGCTTCCGTACCTCAGGGGCGATGTGCCCGAAATGACGCATGGAACTCCCCCGTGGTGGTGATGCGACCTGCGAATCGATGAAAGGTGGCCGGTAATAGTACGTAGATGTCCATGTCACAGGTTCCCATGAGGCATGAATTTCAGGTAACGCGGGCAAACACAGCCAGGCCCGGCCATGACGACGGTAGTCCGCGAAGGCCGTCGGCGCCGCTCGTGACCGCGGCCCCCGCGTTGTCGTGAGCAGGACCGAGAGGGCAGGATGACCGCATGACGCACGCCATGCTGAAGGGGTCGAACGTCCCGCTGGAAGCCACCACGGTGCGCGCCGTGCTGCGCTGGACACCGGGGCAGGGGGTTCCGGACGTCGACGCCTCCGCGCTGCTCCTCGGCCCCGACGGTCGTGTGCGCTCCGACGAGGACTTCGTCTTCTACAACCAGCCCCGGCACCCGGCCGGAAAGGTGTGGCGGCTCGGCAAGAAGCGGGTCGCCGAGGGCCTGACCGACACGATCCAGACAGATCTCACCGGTGTCGAGTCCGGGGTCAGCCGGATTCTGCTGGTCGCATCGGCGGACGGCGTGACGTTCGACCGCGTGCGGGAGCTGCGCATCCTGCTGTACGACGCGGCGGACACCGGCACCGAGGCGCTGGCGTCCTTCGACGTCACGCCGGAGACGGGCGAGGAGACCGCGCTGATCTGCGGTGAGCTGTACCGGCGCGGGGAGGGCTGGAAGTTCCGGGCGCTGGGCGAGGGCTATTCGAACGGGCTGAAGGGGCTCGCGACCGACTTCGGCATCTCGGTGGACGAGTCGGAGGCGGCGGCCGAGGAGGCGACCACGACGGTCCCCGCGCCCCCCACCACGAACACGGCCGCGCAGCCGACGACGGCGGGCACCTCCCCGCAGTCCCCCGAGGTCTCCGTGCCGCTGCCCCCGGAGCAGCCGACCGCGGTGCCCGGACAGCCCGGCTACGGCTACCCGCCGCAGCAGCCGCCGGCGACACAGCCGGCCTACGGCTACCCGCAGACCACCGGCCGGCCCGCGTACGGCTACCCCCAGGCGCCGGCGGCGGCGGGCGCCGCGGGGGCGCAGACCGGCTACGGCTACCCGCCGCCGGTGACCGCGGTCCCCGACCCGGACTTCCGGCTGCCCCCGCAGGGCCCGCAGTTCGTCGGGCGCTGAGCAGAGCTGTGGGGCGGGGCCCGTCACGGCTGCGCGGTCAGCGGTCGACCTTGGTCTTGTAGCCCCGCCCCCACTGAAGCCCCCAGCCGTACAGCCGGTCGAGCTCGGCCTGGAAGCCGTAGACGAACTTCGCCTCGCGGCGGACGATGATCTCGTTCTTCACCTTCTCGATCATGACGACGGCGCAGGAGCGGGCCTGCGGCTGGCGTTCGTCGAGGTGGATCTCGATGCGGGGGCCGTTGCTCGGGTAGAGGGTGACGATGGCGTGCGCGCGGTCGAAGGCGGGCGTCTGGTCGTAGATGTAGACGAAGACCAGCAGCCGCTTGATGTTGTCGCGGTGGTCGAGGTTGATGTACATCGTCTCGCCGGACGCGGAGCCGAACCGGTCGTCGCCGCTGAGCTTGACGTACGGCGCGGCGTTGGTGTCCCCGAAGTAGCCGCCGAGGGGCTGGACGACGCCCTTGCTGCCGTCCTGGAGTTCGTAGAGGCAGCCGAGGTCGAGGTCGACGTTGACCATGCTCTGGCTGTGGCCGACCACCTCGGGGGGCTTGAGGGCCCGGAAGGGGTGGCGCAGCAGGCTCTCGCGCTGGGAGCCGCCGAAGTCGGAGGTGCGCATCCGCCAGCTGAGGTTGACGCGCAGATGACCGGTGGCCGCGCCCTGTTTGGTCAGTGATATCTGCGCGCGCCGCTTGGTCAGCTCGATCGCGTTGGTCGACGCGTCGCCCGAGTCGAACTGCGCCTCGCGCCCACGCCGAAGTCCGTCGAACAGGCCCATTCCGCCCCCACGTTCACTCGGAGACCGCAGGTCATCACCGTGCCCACGGCCCATGACGACCGACGGGGCGGCCGCCGAGGAGTCCTCGGTGGCCGCCCCGCACAGAGCGTTCCTCACCCGGAGGGGTGTCACACCCCGGACGAGACCTCGTTCTTCGATTCCGAGCCGGCGGACCCCTCGGCCGCCGCGATGGCGCGGTTGCGGCGCACGGAGGACCAGAAGGAGGCGCCGATCAGGATGACGCCGATGGAGCCGGTGATGAACTCGTTGATCTCGTACTGGATGGTGACGAGCAGGACCATGGCGAGGGCGCCGATGGCGTAGTGGGCGCCGTGCTCCAGGTAGACGTAGTCGTCGAGGGTGCCCTCGCGGACCAGGTAGACGGTCAGCGACCGGACGTACATGGCGCCGATGCCGAGGCCGAGGGCCATCAGGACGATGTCGTTGGTGATGGCGAAGGCGCCGATCACACCGTCGAAGGAGAAGGACGCGTCCAGGACCTCCAGGTAGAGGAACATGAAGAACGCGGCCTTGCCGGCCAGCTTGACCGCCGACTTGGGCTTGCCCTCGCGGGCGGCCTTCTCCTCGGCCTCGTGCTCGCGCTCCTCCTCCTCTTCGAGCTTGTCCTCGAAGTAGCCGGAGAGGCCTCCGACGATCATGTACGTGATCAGACCGGCGACACCGGAGAGCAGGACGGTCTCCGCCTTGTCGGCGTGGGTGCCGCCGTGCTGGTGGGCGTTGGCGCCGAAGGTGATCGAGGAGATCAGCAGGACGATCAGAGCGATGCAGACCGACAGCATGTCGACCTTGCCGAGCTTGGCCAGCGGGCGCTCCAGCCAGCCGAGCCACTTGATGTCCCGGTCCTCGAAGATGAAGTCCAGGAAGATCATCAGCAGGAACATGCCACCGAAGGCGGCGATCGACGGGTGCGCGTCGGTGACGTACTGCTGGTACTGGTCCTTGTCCGTCAGTGCGAGGTCGACGGCCTCGATCGGGCCCAGCTGGGCGCTGAGCGCGACGATCACGACGGGGAAGACCAGACGCATGCCGAAGACGGCGATCAGGATGCCGATGGTGAGGAAGATCTTCTGCCAGAAGGCATTCATCTTCTTCAGGATCCCGGCGTTGACCACCGCATTGTCGAAGGACAGCGAGATCTCGAGGACGGACAGGATCGCTACGACACCGAACGCGGTCCACCCTCCGTAGAAGACCGCTGCGACCAGGCCGAGCGCGGTGACCGCGAACGACCACCCGAAGGTTTTCAGAACCACTGGCTACCCAATCGTGTGTGTACGGGGCTCCCCCGCGCCGTACCCGGCTTTGCGAAACTTTGAAGCCGAAGTCTAGTCGTCCCCCCTCAGCACCCCAGTGGGCCCCGGTTTTTGCTCATAACGCGTTATGAGACGTTGACCCCGAAGTCCAGTGCGATGCCCCGCAGCCCCGACGCGTACCCCTGCCCCACGGCCCTGAACTTCCATTCGCCCTGATAGCGATAGAGCTCGCCGAAGATCATCGCGGTTTCCGTGGAGGCGTCCTCGCTGAGGTCGTAGCGGGCGAGCTCCTGGCCGTCGGCCTGGTTGACGACGCGGATGAAGGCATTGCTGACCTGGCCGAAGGTCTGGCCGCGTTCGTCGGCCATGTGGATCGAGACGGGGAACACGATCTTGTCGCACCCTGGCGGCACCTTGGGCAGGTCGATCAGGAGCGACTCGTCGTCGCCGTCGCCCTCGCCCGTGAGGTTGTCGCCGGTGTGCTCGACCGAGCCGTCCGGGCTCTTGAGCTGGTTGTAGAAGACGAACCACTCGTCCCCGAGCACGCGCCCGCTGCTGCACATCAGGGCGCTGGCGTCGAGGTCGAAGGGCGCTCCGGTGGTGGAGCGCGCGTCCCAGCCGAGCCCGACCAGCACCTGAGTGAGGTCGGGTGCGGCCTTGGACAGGGAGACATTGCCTCCCTTGGCGAGCGTGACGCCCATGATGCTGTCCCTCCCCTTGGGGCCACAGGCCCGGTGGTGTCACTGAGGTGGTCCTGCACGTCCGGCGCCGCACGTAAACCGTGCGGCGCCGGACAAGAAGACCTCCGGGCCCTGTCGCCAGGGCCCGTGCGGTGGTGGTTCAGACGTTCACGCCGAAGTCCTGCGCGATGCCGCGCAGGCCCGAGGCGTAGCCCTGGCCGATGGCGCGGAACTTCCAGTCCGCGCCGTGCCGGTAGAGCTCACCGAAGACCATGGCGGTCTCGGTGGAGGCGTCCTCGCTCAGGTCGTACCGGGCGATCTCGGTGCCGCCCGCCTGGTTCACGACGCGGATGAACGCGTTGCGCACCTGGCCGAAGGACTGCTGGCGGGTCTCGGCGTCGTAGATCGAGACCGGGAAGACGATCTTTTCCACGTCGGCCGGGACGGTGGCGAGGTTGACCTTGATCTGCTCGTCGTCACCCTCGCCCTCACCGGTGAGGTTGTCACCGGTGTGCTCCACGGAGCCGTCCGGGGTCTTGAGGTTGTTGAAGAAGATGAAGTGCTGGTCGTTGCCGACCTTGCCGGAGTTGTTCAGCAGCAGCGCGCTGGCGTCCAGGTCGAAGTCCGTGCCGGTCGTGGTGCGGATGTCCCACCCCAGACCGATGATGACCGCGGTCAGGCCCGGCGCCTCCTTGCTCAGCGATACGTTGCCGCCCTTGCTGAGGCTGACTCCCACGAGTCCTCCATTGGTGTCCAGGGGCGGGATGCCCCGTTGTGCTCGGATGTCGGATCAACGAGTCGATCCTAGTGACGGGTTCCCGCCCCACCCAGGCCCTGAAGCCGGGAATTCAGCGGGTGTCGGGCGCATGACGCCCGACCGGGTCACAGGGAGTCGAGCGCCTTCACGTAGTCGTTCAGGTCGCGGGCGTCCGGCAGGCCGTTGACGACGGTCCACCGCACGACGCCCTCCTTGTCGATGACGAAGGTGCCGCGCACGGCGCAGCCCTTGTCCTCGTCGAAGACGCCGTAGGCCCGCGAGACGTTGCCGTGCGGCCAGAAGTCGGACAGCAGCGGGTACTCCAGGCCCTCCTGCTCGGCGAAGACGCGCAGGGTGTGGATGGAGTCGTTGGAGACGGCGAGCAGCTCGGTGTCGCGGTCGGAGAACTGCGGCAGGTTGTCGCGCAGCTCGCACAGCTCGCCGGTGCACACGCCGGTGAAGGCGAAGGGGTAGAAGAGCAGCACCACGTTCTTGCGGCCCCGGAAGTCGGACAGCTTCACGGCCCTGCCGTGGTTGTCCTTGAGCTCGAAGTCAGGGGCCTTCTCGCCCGCCTGGATCGCCATCGCTGTGGGTGTCCCTTCGTGCGGCTTTTCGGGTGGGACCACCCTACGCAGGCACCGGCACAGGCCGATGGGCGGGCCGACGACGCCGGCCCGCCCGCCGTACGTACGACTACCGCTTGGACTTGGCGGCCTTGGGCGTGGCCAGCCGGCTGCCGCTCCAGTCCTTGCCGACGCTGACGCTCTTGGACGCCGTCAGACCCGCCGTGGTGGCGGCTTCCGAGATGTCGCTCGGCTCCACGTACCCCGAACGGCCGGTCTTCGGCGTCAGGAGCAGGATCGCGCCGCCCTCTTCGATGTACGTGGTGGCATCCACCAGCGCATCCGTAAGGTCGCCGTCGTCGTCACGGAACCACAGCACAACGGCATCGGCCACGTCGTCGTAGTCCTCGTCCACCAGGTCGGCCTCGATGATGCCCTCGATGGCCTTGCGGAGCTCCTGGTCCACGTCGTCGTCGTAGCCGATCTCCTGGACCACCTGCCCGGGCTGGAACCCCAGCCTGGCGGCAGGGTTCGTCCGCTCCTCCGCGTGGTCCGCGGTCGCGCTCACGGGTTGCCTCCTGATCATGTTTTGGGAATAACTCAGCCACGCGCGTGCGCGAAGCATTGGCCGTAGTCCACACGGGCGGGGCGGATCGCGCAAGTACCCGGCCGTTCAGACCGCCGAAACGGTGACGATCCTGGCGGTGTCACCGCAACTCCAGGCACACCATCATGGCCCGAGGTGACGCACACCACACCTTTCTGCCCCGTTTGGGCGTTTGGGAATCGTCTGTGGGTACGAGACTCGAAGGTATTCGCCCCATACGTCACGGAGTCGATCTCACGTCTGGGTTACCGCTCGGTAGAGATGACGTTTCCCGGCCCTGAGGTGGACCATGGACAGCGGCGCGCCCCCCAGCGACGACGCCCCGGCGACGACAGCGAAACAGCGGCCCTCGCGGGCCCTCTGACAGGTAAGGAACAGCGTGGCTTCCGCATCCGATCGCAACCCGATCATCATTGGCGGCCTTCCGAGTCAGGTTCCTGACTTCGATCCCGAAGAGACTCAGGAGTGGCTCGACTCCCTCGACGCCGCCGTCGACGAGCGCGGCCGCGAGCGGGCGCGCTACCTGATGCTGCGGCTGATCGAGCGGGCCCGTGAGAAGCGCGTGGCCGTGCCGGAGATGCGCAGCACGGACTACGTCAACACCATCCCCACCAAGAGTGAGCCGTTCTTCCCGGGCAACGAGGACATCGAGCGCAAGGTCCTCAACGCCACCCGCTGGAACGCGGCGGTGATGGTCTCCCGGGCCCAGCGCCCGGGCATCGGCGTCGGCGGCCACATCGCCACGTTCGCGTCCTCCGCGTCCCTCTACGACGTCGGCTTCAACCACTTCTTCCGCGGCAAGGACGACGGCCTCGGCGGTGACCAGGTCTTCTTCCAGGGACACGCCTCGCCGGGCATCTACGCCCGCGCGTTCCTGCTGGACCGGCTGAACGAGGAGAACCTGGACGGCTTCCGCCAGGAGAAGTCGAAGGCGCCGCACGGGCTGTCGTCGTACCCGCACCCGCGGCTCATGCCGGACTTCTGGGAGTTCCCGACGGTGTCGATGGGCCTCGGCCCGATCGGTGCGATCTACCAGGCGCGGATGAACCGCTACATGCACGCGCGCGGGATCGCCGACACCTCCAAGTCGCAGGTGTGGGCGTTCCTCGGCGACGGCGAGATGGACGAGCCGGAGTCGCTGGGCCAGCTCACCCTCGCCGCCCGCGAGGGCCTGGACAACCTGACCTTCGTCGTCAACTGCAACCTCCAGCGCCTCGACGGCCCGGTGCGCGGCAACGGCAAGGTCATCCAGGAGCTGGAGTCGGTCTTCCGCGGCGCCGGCTGGAACGTGATCAAGCTGGTCTGGGACCGCAGCTGGGACCCGCTGCTCGCCCAGGACCGCGACGGTGTGCTGGTCAACAAGATGAACACCACGCCGGACGGGCAGTTCCAGACGTACGCCACGGAGACCGGCGCGTACATCCGCGACCACTTCTTCGGTGACGACCACCGGCTGCGGGCGATGGTCGAGGGCATGACCGACGACCAGATCCTGCACCTGGGCCGCGGCGGTCACGACCACAAGAAGATCTTCGCGGCGTACAAGGCTGCCGTGGAGCACAAGGGCCAGCCGACGGTGATCCTCGCCAAGACGATCAAGGGCTGGACGCTGGGCCCGAACTTCGAGGGCCGCAACGCCACGCACCAGATGAAGAAGCTGACGGTCGACGACCTCAAGCGCTTCCGCGACCGTCTGCACCTGCCGATCCCGGACAAGGAGCTGGAGTCCGGCGTGCCGCCGTACTACCACCCGGGCCGGGACTCGGAGGAGATCCAGTACATGCACGACCGCCGCAAGGGCCTCGGCGGTTACGTGCCCACGCGCGTGGTCCGCTCCAAGCCGCTGGCGCTGCCCGAGGACAAGACGTACGCGACCGTGAAGAAGGGCTCGGGTCAGCAGTCCATCGCGACGACCATGACCTTCGTCCGACTCCTCAAGGACCTCATGCGGGACAAGGAGATCGGCAAGCGGTTCGTGCTGATCGCACCCGACGAGTACCGCACGTTCGGCATGGACTCGTTCTTCCCGAGTGCGAAGATCTACAACCCGCTCGGTCAGCAGTACGAGTCGGTCGACCGCGACCTGCTGCTCGCCTACAAGGAGGCGCCGAACGGCCAGATGCTGCACGACGGCATCTCCGAGGCGGGCTGCACGGCGTCCCTGATCGCCGCCGGCTCGGCCTACGCGACGCACGGCGAGCCGCTCATCCCGGTCTACGTCTTCTACTCGATGTTCGGTTTCCAGCGCACCGGCGACCAGTTCTGGCAGATGTCCGACCAGCTGGCGCGCGGTTTCGTCCTGGGCGCGACCGCCGGCCGTACGACCCTGACCGGTGAGGGCCTCCAGCACGCGGACGGCCACTCGCAGCTGCTGGCCTCGACGAACCCGGGCTGCGTCGCCTACGACCCGGCGTTCGGCTTCGAGATCGCCCACATCGTCAAGGACGGCCTGCGCCGGATGTACGGCGGCTCCGAGGAGCACCCGCACGGCGAGGACGTCTTCTACTACCTGACCGTCTACAACGAGCCCATCCAGCACCCCGCCGAGCCGGAGAACGTTGACGTCGAGGGCATCCTCAAGGGCCTCTACCGGTTCAGCGAGGGCACGGCCGGCTCGATCCCGGCGCAGATCCTGGCGTCCGGTGTCGCGCTGCCCTGGGCCATCGAGGCGCAGAAGATCCTGGCCGAGGACTGGAACGTCAAGGCCGACGTCTGGTCGGCGACCTCCTGGAACGAGCTGCGGCGCGATGCCGTGGCCTGCGAGGAGCACAATCTGCTGCACCCCGAGGAGGAGCAGCGGGTGCCGTACGTGACGCGCAAGCTCGCGGGCGCGGAGGGGCCGGTCGTGGCCGTGTCCGACTGGATGCGGGCGGTTCCGGACCAGATCGCGCGCTGGGTGCCGCAGACGTACCAGTCGCTCGGCGCCGACGGCTTCGGCTTCGCCGACACGCGGGGCGCCGCCCGGCGGTTCTTCCACATCGACGCGCAGTCGATCGTGGTGGGCGTGCTGACCGAGCTGGCGCGTGAGGGCCAGGTCGACCGCTCCGTGCTCAAGCAGGCCATCGACCGCTACCAGCTGCTCGACGTGTCGGCCGCCGACCCGGGAGCCGCGGGCGGCGACGCGTAGGACGTCGAGGACGGTCCCCGCGGGGCGGCACCGGGAGGTGCCGCCCCGCGCGTTTCCTACCATGCTTCCATGACGCTCCCGACGACCGCCTCGACCACTCTGGCCCGTTGGGAGCGGCGCACCCAAGGCCCGCTGCTGGCGCTGGCCGTGCTGTTCGCGATCGCCTACGCCATACCGATCGTGGCCCCGGGGGCTCCGCAGGACCTGCTCACCGCATGCCATGTCACCAACTGGGTGGTGTGGGCCGCATTCGCCGCGGACTATCTGGTCCGCCTGTGGCTGGCCGAGGACCGGCTGCGGTTCGTGCGCGGCAATCCGCTGGCGCTGCTGGCCGTGGTGCTGCCGCTGGCGCAGCCGCTGCGGCTGCTGAAGCTGGTGTCGATGCTCTTCCTCGCCGGGCAGCGGGCGCGGATGGCGTCGCAGGTACGGGTCACCACGTACGTCGCGGGGTCCTGCCTGGGACTGCTCGTCTTCGGTGCGCTGGCCGTGCTGGAGGTGGAACGGGACGAGCCCGGCGCCTCCATCCACACCCTGGGGGACGCGGTCTGGTGGGCGTTCACCACGATGACGACCGTGGGCTACGGCGACATGGCCCCGACCACCGGCCTGGGGCGGATGCTCGCGGTCGGGCTGATGCTGTCCGGGATCGCGCTGCTCGGTGTGGTCACGGCGAACATCGCCGCCTGGTTCATCGCCCGGTTCGACAAGGACGACGTCGAGGAGCGGCGGCAGACCGAGGCGATCCGCGAGCTGACCGACGAGGTACGGGCGCTGCGGGCGGAGTTGGCGGCGCTCAAGGGGACGCCGGCGGAGCGATGAGAGGGCCCCCGGCCGGGCGGCCGGGGGCTCTTCCCACATCCTTCACCCGGGTCAGATCATGCCCATGCCCGGTGTGGCCGCTCCGGACAGCCAGATGACGGCCAGGAGCGTGTCGATGGCGCCCAGGACCAGGGCGACCACGGCCGCGGTGGGGCGTGCGCCCGACCATGCGCGGCCCATGGCGAGCCAGCCGCAGACCATCGCGGCGGGACCGAGGACGATCCCGAGCACGAAGAAGCCTGCAACGGCGCAGATGACTCCGATGAGTCCGAGCGTCGCGCGATCCGTCCCGGCCCGTGACCACGTCCGGCCACGTGAGCGGGGGTGCCTGCGCGTACCGTGTCCGAAGCTCGCCATCATCAACTCCCGTAAACCCTCGATCGGTTGGGGTTCTCTTCGGGTATGACATGGCGGGTACCCCGTCAGTGCGCGTTCATCCCGCTGCCTGCGCGCCACCCCCCTCCGGCAGCGCGCCGCAGCGTCCACCCTCCATGCCCTGCGGAGGACTTGACCCACTGTGACCTGCGGCGCGTGCCGGAGGGGAGAGTTCGGCGGTGGCGTTCACCCGGATAGGCGAACGAGCCGCCGTGGAGCGTCAGATGTGCGCCGCGCCGGCACCGGCCTCCGCGTTCTCACCGCGCTTGGTGAGGAACGCGACGAACACGGCGACGGCCGCCACGCCGGCTGCGGTCAGGGAGGCGAGGCTCATGCCGTCGATGAACGTGGTGTGCGCGACCTCGGTGATCTTCGCTGCGACCTGCTCGGGGGTGCCCTCGGGCACCGGGGCGCTGCCCTGCTGAACGGCCAGCGCCGCCTGCTCGGACTGGGCCGGGGTGAGCGGCGGCAGCCCCGCGTCCGCCCAGTTGCCGGCGAACTCGTTGTCGACCTTGGAGGCCATCACGGCGCCCAGCACGGCCGTACCGAGACTGCCGCCGATCTGCATGGCGGCCTGCTGGAGACCGCCCGCGACACCCGAGAGTTCCATCGGGGCGTTGCCGACGATGACTTCGGTGGCACCCACCATGACCGGTGCGAGGCCCAGCCCCAGCAGGGCGAACCAGACCGACATGACGCCGCTGCCCGTGGTCGCGTCCAGCGTGGACATGCCGTACATGGCGATCGCGGTGAACGCCATGCCGCCGGCCAGCGGGATGCGCGGGCCGAACTTGGTGATCATCACGCCGGCCAGCGGGGAGCCGACGATCATCATGCCGGTGAGGGGCAGCAGGTGCAGACCGGCGTCGATCGGGCTCATGCCGTGCACGTTCTGGAGGTAGAACGTCACGAAGAACAGGCCGCCCATGAAGGCGATGGCCATCAGGACCATGAGGACGACACCCGCCGACAGCGGGACGGAGCGGAACAGTCCCAGCGGGATCAGCGGCTCCTTCACCTTCGTCTCCCAGACGGCGAAGAGCGCGAAGCCGACGACCGAGGCGACGATGAACGCCCAGGTCTGCGGATCGCCCCAGCCCCACTCGGGTGCCTTGATCAGGGCCCAGACGAGGCAGAACATCGCGCCGGACAGCAGGACGATGCCGAGGATGTCGAAGGAGCGCGGGGCGTTCTCGGCGCGGTGGTCGAGCAGGATCAGCACGCCGAGGGCGACGGCCAGGACGCCGACCGGCACGTTGATGAAGAACACCGACTGCCAGTTGACGTGCTCGACGAGCACCCCGCCGAGGATCGGGCCGCCCGCGGTGGACGCGCCGATGACCATGCCCCAGATACCGATGGCCATGTTCAGCTTCTCGGCCGGGAAGGTGGCCCGCAGCAGGCCGAGCGCGGCCGGCATCAGCAGGGCGCCGAAGAGACCCTGGAAGACGCGGAAGACGATGACCGCCGTGATGCCCTGGGACAGCCCGATGGCGGCCGAGGAGGCGGCGAAGCCCGCCACGCCGATGAGGAAGGTCTGCCGGTGACCGAATCGGTCACCGAGCTTGCCGGCGGTGATCAGGGAGACGGCGAGGGCGAGGAAGTAGGCGTTGGTGATCCACTGGAGATCCGACCACGAGGCCCCGAGGTCCTTGCCGATCGCCGGGTTGGCTATGGCCACGATGGTGCCGTCGAGGGCCACCATCATGACCCCCACGGCGACGGTGATGAGGGTGAGCCAGGGGTGCCCTCGCAGCCCCTTGCCCGGCGTCGCGTCCGACGGCGTCGCCGGTACCTTGCCCCCCGGCCCCGTCGTGTCGATGGTGGTCTGACTAGTCATCCTTCGAGGCTAATGACAGCCACTGACAATTGACAAACCAATTCACTAGTCGGTAACTGACACGACATCCCCGTATAGCCTGAACTGGGCAAACACTTCGGACGAGAGGCCGGCCTTGAACCTGCGCGAACGCAAGAAGCGGCGCACCCGGGACGCACTGCTGCGGGCCGCGCTGGAGCTCTTCGCCACGCGCGGGTACGAGGAGACGACCGTCGACGACATCGCCGCCGCCGTGGACGTCTCGCAGCGCACCTTCTTCCGCTACTTCGCCGGCAAGGAGGAGACGGCGTTCTTCGTCCCGCGCCTCGCGGAGACGCTCGTCGTCGAGGCCCTGCGCACCCGCCCGCCGGACGAGGTGCCGCTGGAGGCGCTGCGCCGCGCCGTGCTGGAGAGCTGGGACGCGATCAACGAGGCGGTCCAGGAGCTCGTGCCGATCGAGCTCCACCTGCGCGTCTACCGGGTGATCGAGTCGACGCCCGCGCTGCTCGCCGCCCATCTGCGGCGGTCGGCGGAGCTGGAGGAGCTGCTCGCGGGCATCATCGCCGAGCGCGAGGGTCTCGACGTGGACGCGGACCCCCGGCCGCGGATCGTCGTCGCCCTCTTCGGCGGGGTGATTCGTGTCACCGAGCGGCTGTGGTCGACGGGGGGCGACCTCACCCTGGACGGCATGCGCGAACTCACCACGACATACCTGGACCAGGTGGGTCCCGCACTGGCCGGGAACTGGCGTGCGGAGCAGTCCCCTTAGGGCATACACCGAAACGTGATCCCGGTCACTTGGTTAACGCGAGACCCTCTCGTTCTCCTAGTGTGTCCTTTCAGTGACTTCCTTCGACACCTCCCCGCAATTGAACGTCTGGCGCGCACTGCTCGCTCTGGCCGTCGTCTTCGTGATGCTGGCGACCACCGGCTGGACGGCCCTGCGCAACCAGCGGGGCGCCACACCGCTCCAAGCCTCGCTCGCCGCCTGGGAGCACGGCCGGATCGGCGGGCACCGGTTGCCGGACCCGCAGTCCGAGCCGACGAGGCTGGCGCGCTTCTTCTCGTCGCTCACCGAACAGGACCGTACGACCCTGGTCCGCAAGTACTCGCTCGCGGTGGGCAACATGAACGGCGCACCGGTCGAGCTGCGTTATCGCGCCAACCATCTCGCGCTCGCGAAGGCGCGCAAGGTCGAGCGGGAACGCATGCACGACAAGCGCCTCACCGCGGCCGGACAGCACGAGGCCGGGCGCAGGATGCACCGCTTCGGGGACCTCATGGAGAAGGGCCGGCACATCCTGGCTTTCGATCCGGAGGGCTCGGGCCGGGTCGCGGAGGTCTTCGGCGACCTGCGCGAGGCGGAGCGGGTCTCGGTCGTCGTCCCCGGTGTCGACACCGACCTGCTCACCTTCCAGCGCACGCACCGCAAGTACGCGGCGCCCGTCGGCATGGCCAAGTCCCTGTACGCGGCCGAGCGGCAGGTGAGTCCCTCGACCCGTACGGCCGTCATCGCCTGGGCCGACTACACGGCGCCCAGCGGACTCGGCATCGACTCGGCCACGGCGATGCGCGCCGAGGAGGGTGCCGTACGGCTGAACGCCCTCGTGCGGGCCCTGCCGGGCAAGTCGCCGGTCTCGCTGTTCTGCCACAGCTACGGCTCCGTGGTGTGCGGGGTCGCCGCACACGCGCTGCCGGGCCGGGTGTCCGACATCGCGGTGGCCGGCAGCCCCGGCATGCGTGTCGAGAAGGCGGCCCAGCTGCACACCGGTGCCCGGGTGTGGGCGATGCGGGACTCCGACGACTGGATCCAGGACGTGCCCTACCTGGAGGTCGGCGGGCTGGGCCACGGAGCCGATCCGGTGTCCGCCGGGTTCGGCGCGCGGGTGCTGTCGGCGGCCGGCGCGAAGGGTCACGCGGGCTACTTCGAGCCCGGGACGGCAAGTCTGTTCAATTTCGCAGAGATCGGCGTTGGCGCATACCGCTCGGTGCACTGCGCGCACGAAGACGGCGTCTGCCGTACCGGTTTGTCCGGCACGGCGGCGGCCTGACGCGCGTAGAGGCGAAGAAATTGCGGTCTGCTCGGGAGGGGGACGGAGGAGCGCGTGCCGCATACGATGAGCCGCATGGGTGACGTACTGGCCGGATTTCATGCCGCCTGGGAGTTCGAGTCCGACTCCGTGCTCATCCGCTACGAACGGGGGATTCGAACACCCAAGCTCTTCCAGGCCCTCGGGGAACGCCGTGTGCCCCTGGAGGCGATCTCCGGGGTGACGCTGACCCGCGGGAAGCGCGGCACGGTCGTGCTGCGCGTCGAGCCGCGCCCCGGGGCGGACCCGTTGATGGAGGCGGCCGCCGGGCAGCTGAAGGAGAGTGGCGATCCCTACCGGCTGGTGCTGCCCGCCGAGCGGGAGGTGCTCGCCGAGTACTACGCCGACGAACTGCGCACACTGCTGACCGAGTCCGGCCCTGCGGAGCGGTTCCTCGTGAAGCCGCCGGAGGGGCCGTTGTCCTTCAAGGCGTACGACGGGAAGGCGACCTTCGACGGACGGACCGTGAACTTCCGGTGGTTCTGGACGGGGGCGTCGTCGGCCAAGTGGAAGGCCGGCGACCAGAGCTTCTCGGTCGGGGAGCTGAACGGGGTGGAGTGGCGGTCACCGGAGGTCTTCGAGGGGCATTTGCGGCTTTTGCGCCGCGATGCGGAGGCCTCCGGCGCTCAGGCCGATCAGGATCCCGCTGCGGTGGTGTTCGGGCTCGGGTACGGGCCCGTGCACGAGTCGCTGCCGTTCGCCGCCGCGGTGCTGGCGGCGGTGCGGACGTCGAGTCCGGTGGCCGCGGTGCCCGCGCCGCGGCGGGATCCCGCCGACATCGCCGAGCGGATTCGTCACCTGGGTGAGCTGCATCAGGCCGGGTTGGTGACGGATGAGGAGTTTTCGGTCAAGAAGGCGGAGTTGTTGGCGGAGCTTTAGCGTCTGCCGGGTGCCTGTGGGTGGGCGGGCGCGGGTCGCGTGTGGTTGTTCGCGCAGTTTCCCGCGCCCCCGAAAACCTCTACTCGCGGCCCGCTGACGTGAACGCCATGTCCGCATACCGCGTGCCCGCCACCTGGGCCGCAATGCCGTCCAGCAGGTCCAGTTGCTCGTCGGTCAGGACGATCCCGGTCGCCGCCGTGTTCTCCTCCACCCTGGAGGGCTTGCGGGTGCCGGGGATCGGGACGACCGGGAGGCCGTGGATCGTCGCCTGCTGCTGGGCCCAGGCCAGGGCGATCTGACCGAGGGTCGCGTCATGGGCCTCGGCCACCGAGCGGATCAGCTCCAGCAGGGTCGCGTTCGCCCTGGCGTTGTCGCCCGTGAAGCGGGGCTGCCGGCGGCGGAAGTCACCGGCGCTCAGGTCCTGCTCGGCGTCGGTGAAGGAGCCGGTGAGGAAGCCCCGGCCGAGGGGCGAGTACGCGACGAGGGCCACACCCAGCTCACGGGCCGCGGGGACGACGTGCGTCTCGATGTCCCGGCTGAACAGCGACCACTCCGACTGCACCGCGGCGATGGGGTGGACGGCGTGCGCGGCCCGCAGTTCGTCCGCCGTGACCTCGCTCAGGCCGAGGTGCTTGACCTTGCCCTCGCGCACCAGGTCGGCCATCGTGCCGACGCTCTCCTCGATCGGCACGTTCACATCGCGCCGGTGCATGTAGTAGAGGTCGATGGCGTCGACGTCCAGGCGCTTCAGGCTCGCCTCGACGGCCTCGCGGATGTAGGGCGGGTCGTTGCGGATGACCCGGCGGGTCGGGTCGTCCGGGGGTATCGACAGGGCGAACTTGGTCGCGATGACGACCTCGTCGCGGTGGGCCTTGAAGAACGGCGCCAGGAACCGCTCGTTCTCTCCGGCCCCGTACGCGTCGGCCGTGTCGTAGAGGGTGACGCCCAGTTCGAGGGCCCGCTCCAGGGTGGCGCGGGAGGCGTCCGCGTCCGAAGGGCCGTAGCCGAAGCTCATGCCCATGCAGCCGAGGCCCTGGACACCCACCTGGGGGCCGTTGTCGCCGAGCCTGGCCGTCGTGATCCTGCCGTCCGTCATCGGGACCTCTCCGACGCCAGGGCCTGCCCGGCGTCCGCGTAGAAACTGATCTTCCGGTCGAGCACGGCGAGCGTGCCCCGGAGTTCGTCGATCCTGGCCAGGACGTCCTCACGGGTCGTCTTCAGCAGCTGGAAGCGCTCGCCGTAGGTGTGGTCGCCCTCGCGCACCAGCTCCGCGTACCGGACCATGTCCGCGACCGGCATGCCCGTCAGGCGGAGCTTGCCGACGAGGTCGAGCCAGTCGAGGTCGCGGTTGGTGTAGCGGCGCTGGCCGGTGTGGGACCGGTCGATGTGCGGCATCAGGCCGATGCGCTCGTACCAGCGCAGAGTGTGGGCCGTCAGGCCGGTGAAGGCGACGACCTCGCTGATCGTGTAGTGGTCGTCGCCGTCCGGGCGCCGATTCTGCTGCTGCGTCGGGCCGGCGCAGGTGTCGGTCCTGGTCCCCGTGGTCTCCATCACCGTCATGGCCCCAACGCTAGAACCTTGGAGTGCGCTCCAAGCAAGCGCCGACGGTAAGAAATCGGCAGGACGTTTCTTGATCCGGATGGTTAGCGTACGGACTCATGAGTGTTGTACGTCGCGCCCTGCCCGCCGACGCCGAGGAGGTCCTGCGCCTGCGTCAGGTCATGATCGACGCGGTGTTCGCCTCCGATCCCTCCGTCGCCTGGCACGGGGAGTCACTCCCCGCGCTCAGGGCCCGACTCGGCGAACGGGACGGGGACTTCGTGGCGTTCGTCGTCGACCACCCCGAGCGGCCGGGGGCGCTGGCCTCCCTGGTGGCCGGGACGATCGACTACCGCATCGGCAAACCGGGCGACCCGCACGGCAGGGTGGGCTTCGTGTTCAGCGTCGCCACCGACCCGGGCGCGCGGCGCCGCGGGTACGCGCGCGCCTGCATGAACACGCTCCTGGCCTGGTTCCGCGAGCGCGGTGCCCGGCGCGTGCAGCTCACCGCCTCGCCGGAGGCCGAGCCGCTGTACGTCTCCCTCGGGTTCCGGCCCAAGCCCGACCCCTTGCTGGAACTCACGCTCTGAACGCATAGGCTCGAACGCATGTCGCTGAAGAGCCTCGCCCTGATCGAGAACTGGCCGGTTCCCACCGCTGCGGCGGGTGTCGTAGGAGCGGACGGCACCGTCCTCGGCACCCACGGGCCGGCCGGGCAGCGGTTCCCGCTCGCGTCGGTGACCAAGCCGCTGGCCGCCTACGCGATGCTCGTCGCGTACGAGGAGGGGGCCGTCGAGTTCGACGAACCCGCGGGCCCTCCCGGGTCGACCGTGCGGCACCTGCTCGCGCACACCTCGGGCCTCGCCTTCGACGAGCACAAGGTCACGGCCCCGCCCGGGGAGCGGCGGCTGTACTCCAACGCCGGATTCGAGCAGCTGGGCGACCATGTCGAGAAGGCGACCGACATCCCGTTCGGGGAGTACCTGCGGCAGGCCGTGCTGGAGCCGCTGGGCATGACCTCGACGACCCTGGAGGGCTCCCCCGCCAAGGACGGGGTGTCGACGGTCGAGGACCTGCTGCGGTTCGCCGCCGAGGTGCAGGCCCCTCGGCTGCTGGACCCCCGCACGGTCGCCGAGGCGATGACCGTGCACTACCCGGGCACCAAGGGCGTCCTGCCGGGGTACGGCCACCAGAACCCCAACGACTGGGGGCTCGGCTTCGAGATCCGCGACTCCAAGTCGCCGCACTGGACGGGTTCGTCGTCCTCGCCGCGCACGTTCGGGCATTTCGGGCAGTCGGGAACGTTCCTGTGGATCGACCCGGACGCGGGCGCGGCCTGCGTGGCGCTGACGGACCGGGCGTTCGGCCCCTGGGCGACCGAGGCGTGGCCGGCGTTCACGGACGCGGTACTGGCCGATCTCTAGTGCCGCGTCAGCCAAGGTTTGCCCGTTGAGGAGCGGCGTCCGGTGCGTGCTCTCGGTGTGCCGGCCGGAAGCCCTCGTACTGGACGTACTCGGGCTTTCGGCCGGTGCGGCGAGAGTGCGTGCCGGGCGTCGCGTCGGGGCGAACCTTGGCTGACGCGGCACTAGCCGGCGTTCATCTCCCAGATCAGCAGCTCCGCCCCGGTCACGCCCTCGGCCTCCAGGCCCTTGCCGTCCGTGATCCGGGCCGCGTCCCCGGGGCCCAGAGCCTCGCCGTCCAGGCGGACCTCGCCGCGGACGACGTGCACGTACACGTACGCCCCGTCCGGCACCGCCGTCCGCTCCCCCGGCCCGAGGCGCCGCACGTGCAGCAGCGCGCCGGCCTCCGGGACGGCGTAGGGCGTCGAATCGGCGATGCCGCGGACGACCTCGTAGGACGGGTCGCCGCCGGGCCGCAGCGGGGCCAGCCACATCTGGATGAAGGTCAGGGGTTCCGGGCCGTCGTTGCGCTCCACGTGCCGCACGCCGCCCGCCGAACCGAGCCGCTGCACATCGCCGTGCCGTACGACCGACTCGCGCCCCGTGGAGTCCCGGTGGGTCAGCTCGCCCTCCACCACCCAGGTCACGATCTCGGTGTGGCTGTGCGGGTGTTCGTCGAAGCCCGCCCCGGGCGCCAGCCGCTCCTCGTTGCACGCGAGCACCGCACCGAAACGGAGATTGTCCGGGTCGTAGTGGGACCCGAAGGAGAAGGCGTGCCAGGTCTCGATCCCTGCGGTCGCGTCCCCTCCGGGGTAGCGCTCGCCCGCGCGCCGTACGTCCATCACGAGGTCCACCGTAGACCCCGGCGGCCCACCTTCCCGTCCGGATAAGGCAGTCTTGTCCCGTGCCCGAACCCGAAACCGGTAAGAACGAAGCCGCAGCCCACGACGTCCATCCGCATGCCGCGACGCTGAAGCGGCTGGAGCAGTCGTCGGGGTCGCTCGCCGCGCAGGCCATCGCGCGGATGGACGAGACGCTGCCCTGGTACCGGGCCATGCCCCCGGAGAACCGTTCCTGGATCGGTCTGGTCGCACAGGCGGGCATCGCCGCGTTCACCGAGTGGTTCCGGTACCCGGACGCCCCGCAGGCCATCTCCACCGACGTGTTCGGCACCGCGCCGCGCGAGCTGACCCGGGCGATCACACTGCGCCAGACCGTGGAGATGGTGCGCACCACCATCGAGGTCATGGAGAGCGCGATCGACGAGGTCGCGGCCCCCGGCGACGAGCGGGTACTGCGCGAGGCGCTGCTGGTCTACGCCCGGGAGATCGCCTTCGCGACGGCCCAGGTGTACGCCCAGGCCGCCGAGGCCCGGGGCGCCTGGGACGCCCGTCTGGAGTCCCTGGTCGTGAACGCCGTGCTCAGCGGCGAGGCCGACGAGGGGGCCGTGTCGCGGGCCGCCGCCCTCGGGTGGAACTCGCCGGAGCACGTGTGCGTGGTGCTCGGGACCGCGCCCGACGGGGACAGTGAACTGACCGTCGAGGCCATACGGCGCGCGGCCCGGCACGCCAAACTCCAGGTGCTCACCGGCGTGCTCGGCGACCGGCTGGTCGTCATCGCGGGCGGCAGCGACAACCCGCTGGCCGTCGCCAAGTCGCTCATCGGCCCGTTCGCCGCCGGGCCGGTCGTGGCGGGCCCGGTGGTGCCCGACCTTCAGGCCGCGACCCGGTCCGCGCAGGCCGCCGCGGCCGGGCTGAAGGCGTGCTCCGCCTGGCAGGACGCCCCGCGCCCGGTCCTGGCCGACGACCTGCTCCCGGAGCGGGCGATGGCCGGTGACCCCTCGGCCCGTGAGCAGCTGGTGGAGGAGATCTACAGACCGCTGGAGGAGGCCGGGGCCGCGCTCCTGGAGACCCTCAGCGTCTATCTCGAACAGGCGAGCAGCCTGGAAGGCGCCGCCCGGATGCTGTTCGTGCATCCCAACACCGTCCGCTACCGGCTTCGACGTGTGACTGACGTCACCGGATGGTCACCCTCCGATGTACGCTCTGCCTTCACGCTGCGGATCGCGCTGATCCTGGGGCGTCTGGTCGATGGAGATCTCCAGCCCTAAGGTTTTGTCGGGGCTCGACAAAACCCCTTCGTGTTCTTCGTCCCTGTCCCCACGGGCGGCCGTGCCCGTACCCAAGAGAGAGTGTGAGAGTGCTCGTACTCGTCGCTCCCGGCCAGGGCGCCCAGACGCCCGGCTTCCTGACTGAATGGCTCGACCTCCCCGGTGTCCGCGGTGCCCTGGAGGCATGGTCCGACGCCGCGGGGATCGACCTGATCCGTTACGGCACCGAGGCTGACGCGGAGGAGATCCGCGACACCGCGGTGGCGCAGCCGCTGCTGGTCGCGGCTGGCCTTGCGTCCGCGTCCCTGCTGTTCGAGGACCCGGCCGACCTCCCGCGGAGGGTCGGTGCCCTCGCCGGTCACAGCGTCGGCGAGTTCACCGCCGCCTCGCTCGCCGGGGTGCTCCCGCACGAGGAGGCCCTGCGCCTGGTCCGCACCCGCGGTCTGGCGATGGCCGAGGCCGCCGCCGTCACAGAGACGGGCATGGCCGCACTGCTGGGCGGCGACCCGGAAGTGACAATTCCGCACCTGACGAAGCTGGGCCTGACCCCCGCCAACATCAACGGCGCGGGCCAGATCGTCGCGGCCGGCACCAAGGAGCAGCTCGCCGCGCTGGAGGCGGACAAGCCCGAGGGCGTGCGCAAGGTCGTCGCTCTGAAGGTCGCCGGCGCCTTCCACACGCACCACATGGCCCCCGCGGTCGACACGCTGGCGAAGGCCGCCGAGGCCCTGACGCCCCGCGACCCCGAGCTCCCCTACGTCTCCAACGCCGACGGGCAGGCCGTCGCCGCCGGCACCGAGGTGCTGGAGCGTCTGGTCGGCCAGGTCGCCAACCCCGTCCGCTGGGACCTGTGCATGGAGACCTTCAAGGGCCTCGGCGTCACGGCCATGATCGAGCTGTGCCCGGGCGGCACCCTCACCGGCCTCGCCAAGCGGGCCCTGCCCGGTGTGAAGACGCTGGCCCTGAAGTCCCCCGCCGACCTCGACGCGGCCCGCGAGCTCATCGCCGAGCAGAGTGCCTGAGAAGGAGCCGGAGAGCATGGCGAAGATCAAGCCCAGCAAGGGCGCCCCGTACGCGCGCATCCTCGGCGTCGGCGGTTACCGCCCGACCCGGGTCGTGCCGAACGAGGTGATCCTGGAGACGATCGACTCGTCCGACGAGTGGATCCGCTCGCGCTCCGGCATCGAGACGCGGCACTGGGCCTCCGACGAGGAGACCGTCGCCGCGATGTCGCTGGAGGCGTCCGGCAAGGCCATCGCCGACGCGGGCATCTCCGCCGAGCAGATCGGCGGCGTGATCGTCTCGACCGTCTCGCACTTCAAGCAGACTCCGGCCGTCGCCACCGAGATCGCGGACAAGCTGGGCACCGCCAAGGCCGCCGCGTTCGACATCTCGGCGGGCTGCGCGGGCTTCGGCTACGGCCTGACGCTCGCCAAGGGCATGGTCGTCGAGGGCTCGGCGGAGTACGTCCTGGTGATCGGTGTCGAGCGGCTGAGCGACCTGACCGACCTGGAGGACCGTGCGACGGCCTTCCTGTTCGGTGACGGTGCCGGCGCTGTCGTGGTCGGCCCGGCGCAGGAGCCGGCGATCGGTCCGACCGTGTGGGGCTCGGAGGGCGACAAGTCCGAGACCATCAAGCAGACGGTGCCGTGGACGGACTACCGCGACGGGACGGTCGAGAAGTTCCCCGCGATCACCCAGGAAGGCCAGGCGGTGTTCCGCTGGGCCGTGTTCGAGATGGCGAAGGTCGCCCAGCAGGCGCTGGACGCGGCCGGGATCAGCGTGGACGACCTGGACGTCTTCATCCCGCACCAGGCCAACGTGCGGATCATCGACTCGATGGTGAAGACCCTGAAACTGCCGGAGCACGTCACGGTCGCCCGTGACATCCGCACCACCGGCAACACCTCGGCCGCCTCGATCCCGCTCGCGATGGAGCGGCTCCTGGCGACCGGAGAGGCGAAGAGCGGCGACACCGCGCTCGTCATCGGCTTCGGGGCGGGTCTCGTCTACGCCGCGACTGTCGTTACCCTCCCCTAGGCACTCCGTGCCGGATCATGCGATCCGGCACGGGCGGAATCACCTGCCACACCGTCTGAATATCTACGAAGGAGCGCCGACATGGCCGCCACTCAGGAAGAGATCGTCGCCGGTCTCGCCGAGATCGTGAACGAGATCGCCGGCATCCCGGTTGAGGACGTCCAGCTGGACAAGTCCTTCACCGACGACCTGGACGTCGACTCGCTGTCCATGGTCGAGGTCGTCGTCGCCGCTGAAGAGCGTTTCGACGTCAAGATCCCCGACGAGGACGTCAAGAACCTCAAGACCGTCGGTGACGCGACCGACTACATCCTCAAGCACCAGGGCTGATCAGCCGATCAGGCCCTTGGGCTGACTGCCCCGCCACCCGGCGGTGGCGCCGCTTAATCCTCGGATCCGTTGGAGAAAGAATTCCCGTGAGCTCGACCAATCGCACCGTGGTCGTCACCGGTATCGGCGCAACCACACCGCTGGGTGGCGACGCAACCTCTACCTGGGAGGGCTTGATCGCCGGGCGTTCCGGCGTGAAGCCCCTGGAACAGGAGTGGGCGGCCGACCAGGCCGTCAAGATCGCGGCCCCGGTCGCCGTGGAGCCGACCGAGGTCATCCCGCGGCCGCAGGCCCGCCGGCTGGACCGCTCGGCGCAGTTCGCGCTGGTCGCGGCCAAGGAGGCCTGGGCCGACGCCGGTTTCGAGGCCAAGGCCGGCGAGGACCCGAACGTCGACCCCGACCGGCTCGGCGCGGTCATCGCCTCCGGTATCGGCGGCGTGACGACCCTGCTCGACCAGTACGACGTGCTGAAGGAGAAAGGCGTCCGCCGCGTCTCCCCGCACACCGTGCCCATGCTGATGCCCAACAGCCCGTCGGCCAACGTGGGTCTGGCCGTGGGCGCCCGCGCGGGCGTGCACACGCCGGTCTCCGCCTGCGCCTCGGGCGCCGAGGCCATCGGCTACGCCATCGAGATGATCCGCACCGGCCGTGCCGACGTCGTCGTCGCGGGTGGCACGGAGGCGGCGATCCACCCGCTGCCCATCGCCGCGTTCGGCAACATGATGGCGATGTCCAAGAACAACGACGACCCGCAGGGCGCCTCGCGTCCCTACGACACCGCCCGCGACGGATTCGTCCTCGGTGAGGGCGCCGGTGTCGTGGTCCTGGAGTCGGCCGAGCACGCCGCCAAGCGCGGGGCCCGGGTGTACGCCGAGGCGGTCGGGCAGGGCATCTCCGCCGACGCGCACGACATCGTGCAGCCGGAACCGGAGGGGCGGGGCATCTCGCACGCCCTTCAGAACCTGCTGGACCGCAACGACCTGGACCCGGCGGAGATCGTGCACGTCAACGCGCACGCGACGTCCACGCCGGCCGGGGACATCGCCGAGCTGAAGGCGCTGCGGAAGGTGTTCGGCGACGACGCGGACCACTTCGCGGTGTCCGCGACGAAGTCGATGACCGGGCATCTGCTGGGTGGTGCGGGTGGCGTCGAGACGGTGGCGACCGTGCTCGCGCTGTACCACCGGGTGGCTCCGCCGACGATCAACGTGGAGAACCTGGACCCGGAGGCCGAGGCGAATGCCGACGTCGTGCGGGGTGAGGCCCGGAAGCTGCCCGTCGAGGGCCGCATCGCCGCGCTGAACGACTCGTTCGGGTTCGGTGGGCACAACGTGGTGCTGGCGTTCCGGACGGTTTGATCTCTGAGCGTCGCAATGGCCCGGACCCTGGGAAGGGTTCGGGCCATTCGCCGTTTTGCGTCGTGTCGTGTGCCGGGTGCGGGACTGTGGGGGCTGGTCGCGCAGTTCCCCGCGCCCCTGAGGGGCGCGCCCCCAAAGGGCGTTTACACCACCTGGTGCAACCAGCGGACCGGGGCGCCTTCGCCCGCGTAGCGGAAGGGTTCCAGTTCGTCGTCCCAGGGCTTGCCGAGCAGCTTGTTGAGTTCGGCCTCCAGGTCGGTCTCCCCCTGCCGGCTGCGCTGGAGGGCCGCTCTGAGCCGGTCCTCGGGGATGAGGATGTCGCCGTGGATGCCGGTGACGGCGTGGTAGATGCCCAGGTCGGGAGTGCAGCTGTAGCGCTCGCCCTCGGCGGTGGCGCAGGGTTCCGCGGTGACCTCGAAGCGCAGGAGGTGCCAGCCGCGGAGCGCCGAGGCCAGCTTGGACGCCGTGCCCGCCTGGCCCTGCCAGGAGAACTCCGAGCGCCAGGTGCCCGGGGCGGCCGGCTGACGGATCCAGTCCAGGCTGACGCGTGTGCCGAGCACCCCGGCGACGGCCCACTCGACGTGCGGGCACAGCGCGCGCGGCGCGGAGTGCACGTACAGAACTCCACGTGTCGTCACCGGAACCTCCGGGCAGAGCGGGACATGGTGCAAACGGGCGGAACGGCTGTGACCGGGCGGGTCACGTTGATGGCGAGGCTACCGTGCGGTGGCGCAAGGAGTGTGACGTACGGTCGGTCCAGGTGCCGGGAAACGCCTGCCATTCACCCAGGGGGACGCTTGTACGGGTGTGAGCCGTTGCACCTGACGGGTCGGGAACCCTCGTGCGTTGTTATGGGTTGGGGAGACAGGTACGGCGTGGCGAGGGGATGGACCAGGGATGCGGAAGCGGGGCCGTCCTACACGGGGCGTTCTGGCCGTCGGCGCGGCGGCGGTGCTGGGGGTCGCCGGGTGTGACGCCGTGGGGGGTGATTCCGCCGCCCCGTCCGAGTCCGCGAAGCCGTCTCCGAAGCCCACGTCCCTGTGGGACCGCAGCCCGGGTTCCGTCGCGGCCGTCGGTGACTCCATCACGCGCGGGTTCGACGCCTGTGACGTGCTGTCGGACTGTCCCGAGGCGTCCTGGGCGACCGGGGGCAGCCCCGAGGTCGACTCGCTCGCGGTGCGGCTGCTGGGGAGGGCCGGGGCCGCGCAGCGGAGCTGGAACTACGCCGTGAGCGGGGCCCGGATGGCCGATCTGCCCGGGCAGGTGGCCCGGGCTGTGCAGCGCAAGCCGCAGTTGGTGACGGTGATGGTCGGGGCGAACGACGCCTGCCGGTCGACGCCCGCGGCGATGACTCCGGTCTCGGCCTTCCGCGCCGACTTCGAGGACTCCCTGCGCTCGCTGCGCAAGGCCCTGCCGAAGGCGCAGGTCTTCGTGGCGAGCGTGCCGAACCTGAAGCGGCTGTGGTCCGAGGGCCGTACCAGCCCGACGGCCCAGCAGGTGTGGAAGCTGGGCATCTGCCCGTCGATGCTGGGCGCCCCGGACGCCCTGGACTCGGCGGCCACCCTCCGGCGGAACACGGTGCAGAAGCGGGTGGAGGACTACAACAAGGTCCTGAGGGACGTCTGCGCCGAGGACAAGCGGTGCCGTTACGACGGGGGCGCGGTATACGACTACCGCTTCGGTACCGCCCAGTTGAGCCGCTGGGACTACTTCCACCCCAGCGTGAACGGACAGGCCCGGTTGGCGGAGATCGCGTACCGCACCGTGACCGCGAAGAGGCCCTGACCCGGTCGCTGACTTAGAGTTCCGCACATGAACGAACTCTTCGGAACACTTTCCGACGGGACGCCGGTGCACCGCTGGACCCTGGAGCGGGCCGGCGTACGGGTGCGGGTCCTGTCGTACGGCGGGATCGTGCAGTCCGTGGAGGTGCCGGACCGGGAGGGCCGGGCCGGCGACGTGGTGCTGGGCTTCCCGGACTTCGAGGGCTACCTGGCCCATCCGGGGCCGTACTTCGGCGCCCTGGTCGGGCGGTACGCCAACCGGATCGCCGGCGGCCGGTTCACCCTGGACGGGCGGACGTACGCGCTGGAACCGAACAACGGCCCGAATTCGCTGCACGGCGGAGCCAAGGGCTTCGACCAGCGCGTGTGGGACGCGGAGCCCGTGGAGCACGGGGTGCGGCTGACGCGGATCAGCCCGCACGGCGAGGAGGGCTTCCCGGGGCGGCTGGAGGTCTCGGCGACGTACACGCTCGACGGGGGCGGTGCGCTGCGGATCGCGTACGAGGCGGTGACGGACGCGCCGACCGTGGTGAACCTGACCAACCACAGCTACTTCAACCTGGCCGGTTCCGGTGACGCGGGCGGTCATGAGCTGCGGCTGGCCGCCTCCCGGTACACGCCGGTCGACGCGGACCTCATTCCCGCCGGCGCTCCCGAGGACGTGGCCGGCACGCGCTTCGACTTCCGCGAGGCCCGCAAGACCGGCTCCGGCTACGACCACAACTTCGTGCTCGACAAGGGTGTGACGGACACCGCGGTGGAGGTCGCCGAGCTGCACGACCCGGCGTCCGGGCGGGTGCTGACGGTGGCGACCACAGAGCCGGGCCTCCAGCTGTACACCGCCGACCACCTGCGCGAGCCCTTCGCGCCCGGTGACGGCATCGCGCTGGAGACCCAGCACTTCCCCGACTCGCCGAACCGGCCGGAGTTCCCGACGACGGTGCTGCGGCCGGGCGGGGTGTTCCGCTCGGAGACGGTGTACGGGTTCGGCACCCGCTGAGGGCTCACGGCCGGCCTGGTGCCCCGGTCCGGAGGTCAGGTCCCGGACCGGGGCCGCTGGTGGGGGCGCTGGTCCCGGATCAGACGTTAATCGTCGCGGTGATCCTGCGGTCCGTGATCGAGCGTCCGACCTGGATCTCGTACGAACCCTTCACAAACGACCACGAGCCGGTCGCTTCGTCCCAGATCTCGAAGGCGCGGCGCGGCAGTTCGACCGTCGCCTCGGCGCTCGCGCCCGGCGCGGCCTCGACGCTCGCGAAGCCGGCCAGCCAGCGTGCCGGGCGGGTGGGGTCGGGGTCGGCCGGGGCGAGGTAGAGCTGGACGACCTCGCGGCCGGGGCGGTCGCCGGTGTTGCGGAGGCGGACCTTCGCGGTGACCGTCGCGGCGGCCTCGGCCACCTCGACGGAGTCGTAGGTCCAGTCGGTGTAGCCGAGGCCGTGGCCGAAGGGATAGGCGGGGCTGCGGCCGTGCTTGTCCCAGGCGCGGTAGCCGATGAAGACGCCCTCGTCGTAGGGGAGTTCGCCGTTCTCCGGGACGACCTGGGTGACCGGGGCGTCGGCGAGGCCGCCCCAGGTGGTGGGCAGGCGGCCGCCGGGCTCGTGGGTGCCGGTGAGGACGTCCGCGAGGGCCGCGCCGCCCTCCTGGCCGGGGAACCAGGACAGGAGCACGGCGGCGACGTCGTCGCGCCACGGCAGCTCCACCGGGGAGCCGGAGTTGACGACCACGACGGTGTTGGGATTGGCGGCGGCGACGGCGCGGACCAGGTCGTCCTGACGGCCGGGCAGGCGCAGGTCGGTGCGGTCGAAGCCCTCGGACTCCACGCGGTCGGTGGTGGCGACCACGACGACGGCCGTGTCGGCGGCCCGGGCGGCCGCGGCGGCCTCGGCGATCCGCTCGTCGGCGTCGCGCTGCGGGTCCTGGTGGGCGAGGGTGAAGCCGATGACCCGCATGGGGTGGTCGTCGAGCGGCGGGACCGTGTAGGTGAGGGAGACCTCGACCGGTTCGCCCGCGGTGAGGCCGACCCGGGCGTGGGGCACGGGCGGGCCGAAGAAGGTCAGGAAGGGGTCGTCCCCGGCGGGGCGCTGGACGCCGTCGTAGTACGTGGTGCCCGCGACGGTCAGCCGGAAGGGGCCGAGGCCCTTGATGCCGAAGGTGTGTGTGCCGCTCTCGCGTGGAGTGAACGTGCCGGTCAGGTCGACGGTGTGCAGGTTCTCGTGGGTGACGCCCTCGGGGAGGTCCGCTCCCATCCACTGGAGTTGACCGCTGGGGGCCGAGCGCGTCCCGAGGACCTGGCCGGCCGTGTCGCGGCAGACGGCGCGCAGCTCGAAGCCCGTGTCCGCGATGGGGAGTTCGGTGTTCGGGTCGGCGCCGAGGGTGTAGGTGAGGGTGCCGTCGGGGAGCGCGGCGGTGAGGCCGTCGAGCGGGGAGACGACCCGGGCGGGGAAGACGGTGGCGGAGCCCCCGCCGAGGACGCGGGCGTCGCGCGCGGCGGCGCCGATCAGCGCGACCCGGCCGGGCCGCAGCGGCAGCGCTCCGCTCTCGTTGCGGACCAGGACGAAGGAGCGGCGGGCGATCTCGCGGGCGAGCGCCTCGCCGTCGACGGTGGCGGGCGGGTCGGTGACGACCGGTTCGGCCCCGTCGAGGACGCCGACCCGGGCGGCGAGGCGCAGCACGCGGCGGACGGCCTCGTCGACCAGGGCCTCGTCGGCCTCGCCGTCGCGCACGGCCCGGGCGAGGGCCTCGCCGAAGACGGTGCCGGGGCCGGGCATGGCGATGTCGAGGCCGCCGGCGAGGGCGCCGGTGGTGGAGCGGGCGGCGGTCCAGTCGGAGACGTTGGCGCCGTCGAAGCCCCATGCGCCGCGCAGGACTTCGTTGACCAGGTGGTGGTGCTCGGTCATGGTCGGGCCGTTGACGGAGTTGTAGGCGGTCATGATGCCCCAGGGGTGGGCGTTGACGACGATCGCCTCGAAGGGGGCCAGGTACAGCTCGCGCAGGGCGCGTTCGCCGACGAGGTTGTTCACCGTGAGACGGTCGGTCTCGGCGTCGTTGGCGACGAAGTGCTTGACGGTGGTGCCGACGCCGCCGGACTGGACCCCGCGGACGTACTCGGTGCCGATCCGGCCGGTGAGGTACGGGTCCTCGCTGTAGGCCTCGAAGTGCCGGCCGCCGAGCGGGGAGCGGTGCAGGTTGACCGTGGGGGCGAGCAGGACGTGGACGCCTTTGCGGCGGGCCTCCTGGGCCAGCAGTACGCCGGCCCGGTGTGCGAGTCCGGGGTCCCAGGTGGCGGCGAGAGCGGTCGGCGAGGGCAGGGCGACGGACGGGTCGTCGGCGCTCCAGTGCACTCCGCGGACGCCGATCGGGCCGTCGGACATGACCAGTGAGGCCAGTTCGGCCTCCGGCAGCGCGGGCAGGCTCCACATGTCCTGACCGGCCAGCAGCCTCGTCTTGGCGTCCAGGTCGAGCTTGCCGAGAGCGGCCTCGACCGCCGCCTCGCGCCGCACCTCTGCTGTCTCCGCCACGTCGGCACCTCCACGTCGAAAGCCGCTGGATGTCACCATCGTGCACGGGTTGCCTGTAAGGCGGTAGGTTTCGTTATCTTCTCGTAATAATCGACGGTTCGACATGTCGTACGGTGACGCCATGACGGCCAGGACCAGGAGTGAGGAACGGCGCGCAGAGATCGTTCGGGCCGCTCTGGAGGTGATCGCCGAGCGCGGTTACCGGGGGGCGAGCCTGGCCGCGGTCGCCGAACGGGTCGGCCTGACCCAGCAGGGGCTGCTGCACCACTTCCCCACGAAGGAGGCGCTGCTGGTCGCGGTGCTCCAGGAGCGGGACCGCTGGGACGCGCTGCCCGCCGGCCGGCTGCGCCTGGACCTGCTGGCTTCGCTGGTCGAGTACAACGCCATGCGGCCCGCCATCGTCCAGACCTTCTCGGCGCTGCTCGGCGAGAGCGTGACGGAGGAGCACCCGGCCCGGGCGTACTTCACGGAGCGCTACGCCGGGGTGCGGGCCGGCATGGCCGGGGTGCTGCGCGCCGAGTACGGCGACCGGCTGCCGAGCGGCCTCACCCCCGAGCGGGCCGCACCGCTCCTCGTGGCGGTCCTGGACGGGCTCCAGTACCAGTGGCTGCTGGACCCGGAGTCGGTCGACATGCCGTCGGCGTTCCGGGACTTCCTGACACTCCTGGGCGAGAGCGACGGCTGAACCGGCGCGCTGGTACAGCGCCACGCCCTCCACCATGGCGTGGACCACACCCGGCACGCGATACTGCGGTCCGTCCGGCACCGACCCCCCACCGCGACGGAAGGCCCCAACACCCTTGAACTCCATACGCGTTCGCCTCGGCGTCCTCGGCCTCGCCCTGCTGACCGGTTTCACCACCCCGACGGCCGCGAGTGCCGCCCCGGCCACCCCCTCCCCCACCGTCGAGGAGCAGCGGCTCGGCAGAGCCGCCCCGCAGGAGATCCTGCGCCGATCCGGATTCGACACCGTGGCTCCGCGGCTGGCCCGGGCGCTGGAGACGGCCCGCACCTACGGGGAGGCCCGCCGGGCGGTCACGCGCGAGGGCGCGCGGCTGTGGCAGCGGGCCGTCGACCGGGCGCAGGGGCGCGGACCGGCCGGTGGAGACCTCAGCCGGGACGACGACCGGCCGTTGTACTGGGCGCGGCTCGGCATGACGCGTGAAGTGCGCACCTGGGAGCCGGGGTTCGGTCTGACGGAGGGGCAGCGGGCCGCGCTGCTGGACGAGCTGGAGCGCTCCTCGCGCGGCCAGGACGCCATCCGGTATCCGCACGGCAAGGGCGTGAAGCGGATCCTGCTCACCGGTTTCGACCCGTTCACGCTGGACCGGGACATCCGTATCTCCAACCCGTCCGGCGCCACCGCGCTGGCCCTCGACGGCACGGTGATCGCGACGGCGGACGGCCCGGCCCGGATCGAGACGGCCGTCTTCCCGGTGCGCTGGCAGGACTTCACCGAGGGCACGGTGGAGCGGACGCTGCGGCCCCACCTGCCGAAGGCCGACCTCTTCACGACGGTCAGCCAGGGGCGGGTCGGGCGCTTCGACATCGAGCGCACCAACGGGGCCTGGCGGGGCGGCTTCGGGGACAACGACAACATCGGCCGCACCGGGACCGTGCCGGTGAGCGACCCGGCCACGCAGCCGCAGTGGACGACGACCACGCTGCCGTACGCGGCGATCACCGCCGCGCAGACCGGCCGTTTCCCGGTGTACGACAACACGAGTGTCACGGAGATCCCGGCCGGCGCCACCGAGCCCGTCGTACGCCCCGAGGGGCCCACCCCCGGCTCGGCCGCCCGCGCGGGCGGCGGCGGGGACTACCTCTCCAACGAGATCGCCTACCGGGCGACGCTGCTCCGGGACCGGCTGGGGCTGCGCGACGCGCTGCCGGGCGGACATGTGCACACGCCGGTGCTGCAGTTCGGGGCCGGGAACACCACCGAGGTCACCGATCCGGAGTTCGTGCGGAACCGGCTGGACATCATCGCCCAGGTGAGGGCGATCCTGACGGTGGCTGCGCAAGGGGCGTAGCCGCCTGGTCGCCCTTCTCGCCGCCCTCACGGATCTCCTCGTCCAGCAGGTCACGGGCCATGAGGGTGGCGCCCGCGACCGCGCCCGGCATCAGGAACACCGCGACGAACGGCACCAGGAAGGCCGCGGCGAGGGGCGCGCCGAAGCCCCAGACGAGGGTCTTGCGGGAGCGCAGCAGGGCGAGGCGGGTGCGCAGTTCGACGCTGCGGCGCTGGAGGGCGACGGCGGTCAGTTCCTCGGTGAGGAAGAACCCGGTGACGAAGACCCCGACCACCGGGACGACCGTCTGCCCGACCACCGGGATGAAGCCGCACCCGAACAGCAGCACACCCCACAGGGCGGCCCGCAGCACGATGCGGAGGCTGTCTCGGGCGGAGATCCACAGCTCGCGCCAGAGCGGCAGCCCCGACTCGGGGGCGTGCCCGTCCGGGGACACGTCCCGGTCGACCTTCTCCGAGAGGTTCTCGTAGAAGGGCTGCCCGATCAGCAGGGTCACCGCGGTGAACGTCACGACGGCGAGGAGGAGCGCGAGGGCGAACAGCACGGCGGTCAGGAAGCCGCGGAAGAGGCCGGACCACGGGCTCGACCAGTCGTCGGCGAAGGGCGTCGCCCAGGTCACGGCGTCCTCGCCCCACAGCGCCAGCGCGACCAGCACCGCCGCGTACAGGACGAGGGTGATCAGGCCCGGGAGCAGCCCGAAGCCGTACTGCCTGCCGTGCCGGGCCACCCATCGCTGGCCCTTCAGGAGGTACCGGAAACCTGCCCCTAGATCGCGCATGGAGAAACCCTATCGGGGCAGGCCGGGGCGCTCCCCGACAGGGCCGTACGGGGCTTCGGTGACACCAAGGCGCCCTTGTTGCCGTTGAGTCGAACCGGTACACCTCGCCGTACCGATCTCAGGAAGCCCCGGAGGAGGCACGCGTGCGCACCACGAGAAGCGTTCCCGCGAGACCTGCACTGATCGCCGCCCTGGCCCTGGCCACGGCGGGCTCACTCCTGCTCGCCCCCGGCGCGGCCGGCGCCGACCCGTTACCCGTCACCCGTGAGGGCTCCGCCCTGGACGACCGCGCGGCGCGGGCTCCCGCGAGCGCGGCGCGACGCGCGTTGACCGCGGACTCCTCCACCTCCTCCCCTGCCACCACCACCCGCGGCTACCCCCGGCGCCAGACCCTCACCCCCGACGCTCGCAACCCCGGCGACAAGTCCCTGAAGCTGGGCCTCACGCCGTACCACGCGATCGCGCCGAAGCTGAACGCCCTGCAACGCCTCGGCGACCGGGTGAGCGTGGAGGTGACGGGCCGCTCGGCCGGCGGCCACCGCCTCTACCTCGTCACCGTCACCGCCCCGGAGACCGCCCGGCAGGCCCGCGCCCAGGAGCGCATGCGCGAGCTGATCGAGAACGCGCCCGCCACAGCGGCGAAGTCCCGTGAGATCACCCGCGATTACAAGACGCCGGTCTTCGTCAACAGCAACATCCACGGCAACGAGTGGGAGGGCACGGACGCCTCCCTGAAGGTCGTCGAGCAGCTCGCCACCGCGAAGGACGCGAAGACCAGGGACCTCCTCGCGCACAGCCGCCTGTACTTCAACATCACGGCCAACCCGGACGGCCGCATCGCGGGGACCCGCGCCAACGCCAACGGCTTCGATCTGAACCGCGACTTCGTCACCGCCTCCCAGCCCGAGACGCGGGCGATGCGGCAGATCGAGATCGGCAAACAGCCGGCCGTCCTGCTCGACCTGCACGGCTACGTCAACGGCACCCTCATCGAGCCGACCACTCCCCCGCACGGCGAGAACTACGAGTACGACCTCTTCCTGAAGAACAGCTACGCCAACGCCCTCGGCATGGAGTCCGCGGTCAACGCCCTCGGCTACACGCCCGCGAAGGACGGCGTGGAGGCCGCCCAGATCCCCTTCCGCGACCAGGAGGAGGGCTGGGACGACTGGCCGCCGATCTTCACCCCGCAGTACGCGGCCTTCCACGGCACGGTGGCCGCCCACACGGTGGAGATCCCGCTGGCGGTGAACAACGAGGAGTACGACGAGCTGCCCGTCCCCGAGCTGCGCCGCCGTTCGGCGGTCAACACGGCGGTGGCGGGCGCGGCGATCCACGCGACCCTGGACCATGTCCGAGAGCACCGCGGCACCCTGATCACCGACCAGATCGAGGTCTTCCGCCGTGGCGCCGCGGGCGCCGCGCAGGTGCCGGTGTCCCCGCGGACGGTCCCCGGTGTGCCCGGCATCGGCCCGGAGGACGTCTACACGACCACGTTCCCGCGCGCCTACGTCATCCCGCCCGCCGGCGCCCGCACCCAGCGCTCGGCACCCGCCGCGACCCGCCTGGTCGACCACCTGCTGGCCAACGGCGTCCGGGTCACCCGCGCCACCCGCCCCTTCCGGCTCGCCGGACGCACCCACCCCCGGGGCTCGTACGTCGTCGACATGCACCAGCCCAAGCGGGGCATGGCGAACGTGCTGCTGGCCGACGGCCGGGACATCAGCGGCAAGGTCTCGGTGATGTACGACATCTCCGGCTGGAGCCTGGGCGGTCTGTGGGGCGCCACCGTCGAGCGGGTGCCGTCGGGCAGCCTGCGGGGCGTGCCGCTGCGCGCGATCAGCGGGGCCGCTCCCGTCGCCCACGTGCCCGCGCACGGCGACCTGCGGCTGCGGCTGACCGACCCCCGCGAGGTCGCGGCCCTCAACTCCCTGCTGCGGCAGGGCGTCCCGGTCCGGCGGGCGGCGGACGGCAGCGTGATCGTCCCGGCGTCGGCCCGCCGCGAGGCCCGCTCGGCCGCCCGCGCCCATGACGTCTCCTTCACGGCCACGCGGCAGACCGGCACGGCACCGCTGCGCCGCCTTCGCGTCGCCGCCGCCGTCACGCCGGGTGAGCTGTTCGCCCTGCGGGAGATGGGCTTCGAGGTCACGCCGGTCTCGACGGCCGTCCTGAACGCGGGATTCGACTGGCGTACGTCCGGCGCGGACGTGCTGTTCGTCTCCGCCGGGCTGGACCGGGCGGCCCTGACCGCCCCCGCCCGGCAGGCCCTGGACGCCTTCCTGGCCGGGCACGGCCTGGTCGGCCGGGGCGCGACCGGAGCGGCCCTGAACGCGGCGGCGGGCCGGCTGGCCGTCGAGCCGGTGGAGGGCAACGCGGATGCGAACGGCGTGGTGCGGGTGACGAACTCGGGCGCCGTCACGCGCGACGCGCCGGACCGCGGCTTCGTCTACGCGCCGCTCTGGTTCACCGACCCGGGCCCCGGCGTCCGCGTGGAGCAGTCGTACGCGACCGGGAACCCGCTGGTCTCCGGGCACTGGCGACCGCGGGGCGACGGCACCGGCGGTCCCGGCGCCGCCTCCGGGCAGGCCTCGGTCGTCAGCGGGGACCGGACGGTCCTGTTCGGTACCGAACCACTCTTCCGTGATCACCCCAAGGGGGAGTTCCCGCAGGTGGCGAGGGCATTGTTCACAGTGGCACACAGCGCTTCAGTCAAGGAGAGCGGATGACGCAGGAGATCCACGGCACCGTGGCGGACGGCTTCGAGGCGGTGCGCGAGGAGTTCGCCGCGTTCGTCGCCGGGGAACGAGCCGACTACGAGGGGCAGCTGTGCGCCTACGTCCACGGCCGGAAGGTCGTCGACCTGTGGGCGGGGACCGGAGCGGACGCCCTCTACGGTGTGTTCTCGTCCACGAAGGGCGCCGCCTACCTGGTCGTGGCCCTGCTCGTCCAGGACGGCACGCTCGAACTGGACCGCAAAGTGACGTACTACTGGCCGGAGTTCGCAGCGGAGGGCAAGGGCGCCCTGACGCTGCGGGACCTGCTGGCGCACCGGGCGGGCGTGGTCGGTACGGACACCGGCTTCACGCTCGCGGAGCTGGCCGACGACCGCCAGCTCGCGGAACGCCTCGCCGACCAGCGGCCGTTCTGGCGCCCCGGCACGGCGTTCGGCTATCACGGGCTGGTCGCCGGCGCCCTGGCCGGGGAGGTGGTGCGCCGTGCGACCGGCCGCACCCTCCAGGAGGTCTACCAGGAGCGGATCAGGATCCCGTACGGGCTGGACTTCCACCTGGGCCTGCCCGCGCCCGAGGAACCGCGCTTCCGGGGCACCCAGCCGATGGCCCCGACCCCCGAGCAGCAGGCCGTGCTCGACGCCACGCCCACGGGCCCGCACACGCTGGCCTCGATCGCGTTCAACGGCAACGCGGCGGAGCCGACCGAGCTCGCCTCGCTTCCCAACATGCCGCTGATCCGGGCGAAGGGCCCGGCGTCGGTGGGCGGGGTGGCATCCGCGCGGGGCCTCGCGGGGATGTACGCGGCGGCGATCAGCGGGGTGGGGGAACAGCCGGCGCTGCTGAAGCCGGACACGGTGGCGGAGTTCGGGCAGACCCACTCGGTGGGCTACGACCTGGTGGCCCGGGCCCACAAGTCCTTCGGGCTCGGCTTCCAGATGACGGCTGACACGTGGCACCCGTTCCTCGGCGCCGGGACGATCGGGCACAGCGGCGCGGGCGGCTCCCAGGCCTTCGCGGACCCGTGGAGCGGCCTCGCCTACGGTTACACGCGTCGCCGGTACCCCTTCCCCGGTGGGGCGGCCGCGGAGAACGGCCTGCTGGCGCGGGCGGTCCACACGGCGTCGCTCGCCCTCTGAGGGGTCCTGGGCCCGGGCACGGGCGGAGGCCGCACCCCACGTCCAAGGGTGCGGCCTCCGCGTACGCAACGAGCGTGGTCAGACCAGCGTCACGGTGATGTTGCCGCGAGTCGCCTTCGAGTACGGGCAGACCCCGTGGGCCTTCTCGATCAGTGACCGGGCGGTCCCCCGGTCCACCTTCGGGATGTCGGCCGAGATCTCGACGATGATGCCGAAGCCGTCCCCGTTCTTGCCGAGGCCGACCTTCGCGGTCACCGTCGAACCGGAGAGGTCGGCCCCCTCATCACGGGCGACGACACCGAGAGCGCCCTGGAAGCAGGCGCTGTACCCGGCGGCGAACAGCTGCTCCGGGTTGGTGCCGGCGCCGCTGCCGCCCATCTCCTTCGGCGGGTTGACGACGACGTCGAGCTTGCCGTCGTCGGTGGCGACCCGCCCGTCGCGCCCGTTCTCGGCGGTGGCGACGGCGGTGTACAGGACGTCGGACTGCTGGATCGGCATGCGGATGTGTTCCTTCGGTCGTCCGCCGCGGCTCGCGCCCGGGCCGAGCGGATTCGGAAAGAACTTACCGCATACCGAAAACCGACAGAAGGCGTCAGAGCTTGACGATCATCTTCCCGGTGTTGTCGCCGCGCAGAACGCCCAGGAACGCCTCCAGGTTGTTCTCGATGCCCTCGACGACGGTCTCCCGGTACTTCAGCTCGCCGGAGGCGACCCAGGGAGCGACCTCCTGCACGAACTGCGGCTGGAGGTCGTAGTGGTCCCCGACCAGGAAGCCCTCGATGCGGCCGCGGGTCGCGATCAGGCGGGCGAGGTTCTTCGGGCCCGGGGCGGGCTCGGTGTTGTTGTAGACGGAGATCATGCCGCAGACGGCGATCCGGCCGCCCTCGTTGAGGGAGCCGATGGCCGCCTCCAGGTGGTCACCGCCGACGTTGTCGAAGTAGACGTCGATCCCGTCCGGGGCGGCGGCGCGCAGCTGCTGGGCGACGGGCCCGTCCTTGTAGTTGAAGGCGGCGTCGAAGCCGTACTCCTGCGTGAGGAGCTTCACCTTCTCGTCCGACCCGGCGGAGCCGATGACCCGCGAGGCGCCCTTCAGTCGGGCGATCTGCCCGACCTGGCCGCCCACGGCGCCGGCGGCACCGGACACGAACACGGTGTCGCCCTCCTTGAAGGAGGCGGTGCGCAGCAGGCCCGCGTAGGCGGTGAGGCCGGTCATGCCCAGCACACCGAGGTACGTCGACAGCGGCGCGGCGTCCGGGTCCACCTTCACGGCGTTCTTCGCGCCGACGACCGCGTACTCGCGCCACCCGAAGAAGTGCAGGACGTGGTCCCCGACGGACAGGCCCTCGGCGTTCGAGGCCACGACCTCGCCGACGGCACCGCCCTGCATGACCTTGCCGAGCTCGAAGGGGGCGACGTAGGACTTCGCGTCGCTCATCCGGCCGCGCATGTACGGGTCCACAGAGAGGTACTTGTTCCGGACGAGGACCTGCCCCCCGCCCGGCTGCGGGACCTCCGCCTCGACGAAGGCGAAGTCCTCGGGCTTCGGCCAGCCGACGGGACGGCTCGCCAGGTGCCACTCGCGGCTGACGGCGGGGAGGGTGGGGGTGTCGGTCATGATGCGCCTTACCTCACTGGCTCGATGCGAATGTTTCAGTACCTGAAACAACCATGCTCCTGAAAATTTCAGGTTGTCAAATAACCGGGTACCCTCGATGGCATGGCCTCCACCACACCGACGCCCCAGGACACGACCACGCGCCCGGATCCGCTGACCCTTGAGGTCGTCGAGCTGATCGGGGAGGTCGTGGCGCGGTTCCACGAGGACTACGAGTCGGCGGCGGCGGACCACGCCCTGACCGGCGCGCAGGCGCGGCTGCTCAGCCTGCTGTGCCTCGAACCGCTGCCGATGCGCAGGCTGGCCCGGCAGCTGAAGTGCGAGCCGTCCAATGTGACGGGGATCGTGGACCGGCTGGAGGCGCGGGGACTCGTCGAGCGGCGGCCGGACCCCGCCGACCGCCGCGTGAAGGTGGCGGCGGCCACGGCCGAGGGCCGGAAGGTGGCCCGGAGCCTGCGGGAGTCGCTGCGGTTCGCCGGGGAGCCTTTGGCGGGGCTCTCCGAGGGGGAGCGGGTGGCACTGCGGGACACGCTGCGGCGGATGCTGGGCTGAGGACGGACCGCCCAGGCGAAGCCGGTGGGCAGGGCCGCGTGAGGGCGCCGCGCCCGTGCCCGTGGGGCCGGGCCGCCTGCTCGGCGACCCGCGGGACGTGGCCGGCGCCATCGGGTCGACGCCATCCGGTCGACGCCATCCGGTCGACGCCATCACGTCGACGTCGTGCTGACCCGCTCCGCGGCCGGCCTCGGCGCCTGCGGGGTTGTCATCGGGATCCGCGCGTGGATCGTGCCGCGTGCCCGACCCGCAGCGCCGTGCTCGCCGCGGACAGCAGCGCGCCCGCCAGGAAGGCGGGCCGGCTGCCGCGACGGTCCGCGAGTCGCCCGGTGAAGACCGAGGCCGTGCCGGCGACGGCCATCGCCGTGCACGACAGGCCGAAGGCCGCCCGGGGGCGACTTCCCTGCGCGACAGGTGTTCTTGTCACGTCCATCCCGGCATCGCGGCGGCGACTCCGACACGCGCGCCGGCCGGACCAGAAGGCGGAGTGGAACTCCTGGACGGGCGGACCGAGGTGACGCGCGGTCAGCGGACACGCACCGGATGCGGATGCCCGGTCAGGGCCTACGTGCACCACCAGAGGAACCGCTTGCAGGGTTCGGACGGGGACGGTTCCGGTTCGGGGGGCCGGGTGGTCGGGTCCGACGTCGGGGCCGGCTCCGGGGGCGGGGCCGCGGTGGGAGCGGATGCCGGGCGGCTGGGGGCGCCTCCCGCCGTCGCCGACTCGGGATCCTTCGACGGGTCGTCGTCCTTCGGGGACTTCGACTCCTCGTCGTCGGGGGACGGGGAGGCGGACGGCGAGTCGGACGCCTCCGGCGAGGGCGAGCCTGACGGGCCTTCAGCCCCGGCGGCCTTCCCGCCCGGACCGCTGCCCGGCTTCCCCGCCTCCACCGAGGCGTCCCCGTCCGCCGACTCGCCCCCGGCCGCGGCCGGCTTCGGCGTCGGACGGGGGGCGTCCATGCCGAGTTCGGCGAGGCTCAGGCCGCCCGCCGCCAGCACGAATCCTGCCGCCACGAACAGGGTCCGGCGCCGTCGCCGGCGGTGCGCCGCGGCCTTGCGGTCCCGCCGGCTCGCCCCGCCCGGCCCTTCGGCGACCGGGCCGCGACCCCGACCACGCCGCCGGGCGGCGCGCCCCAGGTGCTCGCCGTCGCCATCACCGTCGTCACCGTCGTCGTCGCCGCGTGTGCCGTCGTACGGGTCGTCGTCGTACGCGTCGACGTACCCGTCGGTGGAGGCATCCGGCCCGTCCGGCCCCGGCCCCGCCGGCCCCACGCCGTACTCCGGCTCGCGCGAACGGCGCAGCGTTTCGGCCGAGGTGCCGCACCCCGGGCAGGCAAGGGCGCCGTTGAGGTGCCGTCGGCACGGGTCGCAGAAGTCCATGTCGCGGGAAGATTAAGTTCCGCGCAGGTCACGTTCCTAGATCCAGCTGTGAAGGTTCTGTAGGGACACGCCTCACCCATGGTTTCGAAACTGTCGAAACCGTTATGCGCGCGACCCATTGACACCCCTGCCGCCGGATCCTTACTGTCACGCCAGCATTTCGAACGTGTGCCGAAATCTCGAACACAGCTTACGGCCCACCGACGGAAACACTGAAGGAAAACTGAGCCGACGAACCTGCGAGGGACAACCGCCGTGCGCATCACCGGAATCAGCACACACGTGGTCGGGACGCCGTGGCGCAACCTGACGTACGTCCAGGTGCACACCGACGAGGGGATCACCGGAGTCGGCGAGACCCGGATGCTGGGACACACCGACGCCCTTCTCGGTTACCTGAGGGAGGCCGAGGCCAATCACATTCTCGGCTCGGACCCGTTCGCTGTCGAGGACCTCGTCAAGCGGATGAAGTACGGCGACTACGGCCGTGCGGGCGAGATCGTGATGTCCGGTATCGCCGTGATCGAGATGGCGTGCTGGGACATCAAGGGCAAGGCCCTGGGCGTCCCCGTCTGGCAGCTGCTGGGCGGCAAGGTCACCGACAAGGTCAAGGCGTACGCCAACGGCTGGTACACCACCGAGCGGACCCCGGAGGCCTACCACAAGGCCGCCCAGGGCGTGATGGAGCGCGGCTACCGGGCGCTCAAGATCGACCCCTTCGGCACCGGCCACTTCGAGCTGGACCACCAGCAGACCCTGTACGCCGTCTCCCTGATCGAGGCGGTCCGGGACGCCATCGGCCCCGAGGCCGAGCTGATGCTGGAGATGCACGGCCGCTTCTCCCCCGCCACGGCCGTGCGCCTGGCCAAGGAGCTGGCGCCGTTCAAGCCGGCGTGGCTGGAGGAGCCGGTCCCGCCGGAGAACCTCAAGGCGCTGGAGAAGGTCGCCGCCAAGGTCGACATGCCGGTCGCCACCGGTGAGCGCATCCACGACCGGATCGAGTTCCGGGAGCTGTTCGAGAGCCAGGCCGTCGACATCATCCAGCCGGACGTCGGCCATATCGGTGGAATCTGGGAGACCAGGAAGCTCGCCGCGACCGCCGAGACCCACTACATGCTGGTGGCTCCCCACAACGTGGGCGGCTCGGTCCTGACCGCAGCGTCCCTCCAGGTCGGCTTCACCTCCCCGAACTTCAAGATCCTGGAGCACTTCAACGACTTCGCCGACGCGGAGATCAAGAAGGTGGTCAAGGGCGCCCCGCAGGTGAACCCGGAGGACGGCTGCTTCCACCTCTCCGACGCCCCCGGCCTCGGTGTGGAGCTGGACGTCGACGCCGCCGCCGAGTTCCCCCAGCAGCAGGCCCGTTTCGACCTCTGGGCGGAGGGCTGGGAACAGCGCAAGCCGAAGGGCGCGCAGTGAGCACCGCTGTCGTCGTCGACGCCCCGGGCGAGCACCGCCTGGTGCCGCACGAGCCCCGGCGGCCCGAGGCCGGCGAGGCGCTGGTCCGGGTGCACGCCTCCGGGATCTGCGGCAGCGACCGGGAGGTCTACCAGGGCAACCGGCCCGAGGGCTATGTGCGTTACCCGCTGACCCCGGGCCATGAGTGGTCCGGGACGGTTCAGGCCGTGGGCGCCGGTGTCCCGGAGTCCCTCGTGGGCCGCAAGGTCGTCGGTGAGGGCTTTCGAAACTGTCAGGTCTGCGACCGCTGCCACGCGGGCGACACGACCCTGTGCTCGGCCGGCTACGAGGAGACCGGGTTCACCCAGCCGGGCGCGATGGCGGCCACGCTGACCCTCCCGGCCCGTCTCCTGCACACCCTCCCGGACGACTGCGACCTCACGGCCGCGGCCCTCCTGGAGCCCGCCGCCTGCATCGCGGCCGCCGCGCTGAAGGGCAACGCCCAGCCCGGTGAGCGCGTCGCCGTGGTGGGCACCGGCACCCTCGGCATGTTCGCCGTGCAGTTCCTGAAGGCGAACTCGCCGGGCGAGCTGCTGGTCGTCGGCACCCGCAGGGACCGTGAGGCGCTGTCGCGCCAGTACGGCGCGACGGACTTCCGGACGAAGGACCAGGAACTCCCGGACGACTTCGACGTGGTGATCGAGACGGCCGGGTCCGCGGACGCCGCCCGGATCTCGGCCGGCCTGCTCCGGCGCGGCGGCCGGCTGGTCCTGACCGGTATCCCGGCGCCCGGCGCCGACGGTCTCGACCCGACCGACCTCGTCGTGAAGCAGCTGGAGGTGCACACCGTCTTCGGTGCGCCGCCGGACGCCTGGGCGCACACGGTGCGGGTGTTCGCCGCCGGGTTGCTCGACCCGCTGCCGCTGGTGACGCACGAGCTGCCGCTCACCGAGTTCTCGCAGGCCATCGAGCTGGTCGGGGCCGGCGATCCCAAGGTGGGCAAGGTCCTGCTCCGCCCCTAGTCGTACGCCGGTACGGGGGCAACCTGACGGCCCCCGTACCGGCGTACACCCAGCCCCGCCCACCCAGAGCCTCGCCGTACCCAGAGCCGCGAACCTCGTCCGAAATATCGAACCGAAGGACATTCCTGTGACCGACGCTCCCATCACGGCCGCCCGCAGGCCCGGTGAGCAGGCGCTCACCGCCCTGGGCCTGAGCGCGCCCGCCCCGAACCCCGCCGACGCGTCGCCGCACTCCTTCCCCGGTGGCGGCCGCTGGCGCACCGAGATCCCCTCCTGCGAGGGCCCCGAGGCGCTGGCGGTGGTGCTGAAGGAGGCCTCGCGGCTGGACGTGCCGATCCACCGGATCAGCCAGGGCAGCGGCGTGTGGATGCTGACCGACGCCGAGATCACCGAGATGGTCGAGTCGACCGGTGAACGCGACATCGAGCTCTGCCTCTTCACCGGCCCGCGCGGCACCTGGGACATCGGCGGGTCCACGCGCACCGACTCACGGGGGGCCGGGCTGCGCGCCCGGGGCCACGACGCCGTCGCCGGCTGCGTCGAAGACGCCGTCAGAGCAACGGAGTTGGGCGTCAAGTGTCTGCTCGTCGCCGACGAGGGCGTGCTGTGGACGCTGCACCGGGCGCGGGCCGCCGGGATCATCCCGGCCGACACGACGCTCAAGGTCTCCGCGCTCATCGGCCCGGTCAACCCGGCGGCGTACGCGGTCTACGAGCGCCTCGGCGCCGACTCGGTCAACGTGCCGAGCGACCTGACGCTCGAGCACCTCACGGAGATCCGGCGGGTGTCGGGCGCCCCGATGGACATGTACATCGAGGCCCCCGACGACCTCGGCGGCTACGTGCGGATGTACGAGGTCGCCGAACTCATCCGTCGCGGCGCCCCGTTGTACCTGAAGTTCGGCCTCTCCAAGGCGCCCGGGATCTATCCCTACGGGCACCACATGCGGGAGCTGACCCTGGCCACCGCCAAGGAGCGGGTGCGGCGCGGCCGGCTCGCCCTGGATCTCCTGGCCCGCCACGGGGCGGACGGCGACATGGCGCCGCTCGGCTCACGACTGCCGGGCGATCTGCAACGGTTCGAAATCTCGTCATAACGTTCCGGAAACTCGCCTTACAAAAGAAGACACAGCCGCGCACAATCCCACACATCTCTTCTCGGTCTTTCCGGCACGACCACCCGGAGCGACTTCGCGCCTCAGACCGAGCCCTGCCACAGATCAAGGATGACGATCATGCGTAACCGCAGAGCCGCCCTCACCGCCATAGCCGGAGCCGCGTCCCTCGCCCTCACCCTGTCCGCCTGCGGCCAGAGCGGTGAGGGGGGCAGCAAGGAGAGCGAGGGGGACACCAAGGGCGCCACCATCGGCATCGCGATGCCGACCAAGTCCTCCGAGCGCTGGATCGCCGACGGCAAGAACGTCGTCGCGGACCTGGAGTCCAAGGGCTACAAGACCAAGCTGGTCTACGGCGAGGACGACCCCGACCAGCAGGTCTCGCAGGTCGAGAACCTGATCACGCAGGGCGTCAAGGCGCTGATCATCGCCGCGATCGACAACAAGTCGATGAACAACGTGCTCCAGCAGGCCAAGGACGCCAACATCCCGGTCATCTCCTACGACCGCCTGATCCTCGGCACGCAGAACGTCGACTACTACGCCTCCTTCGACAACGAGAAGGTCGGCGAGCTCCAGGGCAACTACATCGTCGAGAAGCTCGGCCTGAAGGACGGCTCCAAGAAGGGCCCGTTCAACATCGAGCTGTTCGCCGGCTCCAACGACGACAACAACACCCGCTACTTCTTCGGCGGCGCGATGAAGGTCCTCCAGCCCTACATCGACAAGAAGCAGCTCGTCGTCCGCTCCGGCCAGACCAAGCTCAACCAGGTCACCACCCTGCGCTGGGACGGCGGCACCGCCCAGAAGCGCATGGACGACATCCTGACCTCGGCCTACAAGAGCCAGCGGGTCGACGCCGTCCTCTCCCCCTACGACGGCATCTCCATCGGCATCCTCTCGGCGCTGAAGTCCGACGACTACGGCTCCAAGAGCAAGCCGCTGCCGGTCGTCACGGGCCAGGACGCCGAGGTCGCCTCGGTGAAGTCGATCATCTCCGGCCAGCAGTCGATGACCGTCTACAAGGACACCCGCGAGCTCGCCAAGGTCTCCTCGAACATGGTCGACGCCCTGCTCAACAAGAAGAAGCCCGAGGTCAACGACACCAAGACCTACGACAACGGTGCGAAGGTCGTCCCGGCCTACCTGCTGGAGCCGGTCGCCGTCGACAAGGCGAACTACCAGAAGGAGGTCGTCGACTCCGGCTACATCAAGGAGAGCGACCTCAAGTAGTCCCCGCCACCGACCGACGATTCACCACTGACTGGAAGGCACGACCATGGCGGGACCCGTCCTGGAAATGCGCTCGATCGTCAAGACCTTTCCCGGCGTCAAGGCGCTGTCGGACGTCACGCTGACCGTCCGGCAGGGCGAGGTCCACGCCATCTGCGGGGAGAACGGCGCCGGCAAGTCGACCTTGATGAAGGTCCTCTCCGGCGTCCACCCGCACGGCACCTACGAGGGCGACATCCTCTTCGAGGGAGAGGTCTGCCAGTTCAAGGACATCCGGGCCAGCGAAGAACGCGGCATCGTGATCATCCACCAGGAACTGGCCCTGGTGCCCTACCTCTCCCTCGCGGAGAACATCTTCCTCGGCAACGAGCACGCCACCCGGGGGATCATCAGCTGGACCGAGACCCTGCGGCACGCCACCGAACTGCTGCGCCGGGTCGGCCTCTCCGACCACCCGGACACCCGCGTCGCCGACATCGGCGTGGGCAAGCAGCAGCTCGTGGAGATCGCGAAGGCCCTGTCGAAGAAGGTGAAGCTGCTCATCCTGGATGAGCCGACCGCCGCGCTGAACGACGAGGACAGCGGCAAACTCCTGGACCTGATCCTCGAGTTGAAGAAGCAGGGCATCACCTCGATCATCATCTCCCACAAGCTCAACGAGATCCGCAAGGTCGCCGACTCGGTGACGATCCTGCGCGACGGCCAGACCATCGAGACCCTCGATGTGAAGGCCGAGAAGACGACCGAGGACCGGATCATCAGCGGCATGGTCGGCCGCGACCTGGAGCACCGCTTCCCGGAGCGGTCCCCGCACGAGCCCGAGGAGGGCGCGGCCCCGGCCCTGGAGATCCGGGGCTGGACCGTGCACCACCCCATCGACCAGCAGCGCAAGGTGTGCGACGACGTCTCGCTCCACGTGCGCCGCGGGGAGATCGTCGGCATCGCGGGCCTGATGGGCGCCGGCCGCACCGAACTCGCGATGAGCGTCTTCGGGCGGACCTACGGCCGGTACGCGGCCGGCACGGTCCTCAAGGACGGCACGGAGATCCGTACGAAGTCCGTCCCGGAGGCGGTCAAGCACGGCATCGCGTACGTCACCGAGGACCGCAAGCACTACGGCCTCAACCTCATCGACACCATCAACCGGAACATCTCGCTGAGCGCCCTGGGCAAGGTCGCGAGGCGCGGTGTGGTCGACGAGCACGAGGAGCGGCAGGTCGCCGAGGGCTTCCGCAAGTCCATGAACATCAAGGCGCCGACGGTGTTCGAGCCGGTGGGCAAGCTGTCCGGCGGCAACCAGCAGAAGGTCGTCCTCAGCAAGTGGATCTTCTCGGGTCCGGACGTGCTGATCCTGGACGAGCCGACGCGCGGTATCGACGTCGGCGCCAAGTACGAGATCTACACGGTCATCGACCAGCTGGCCGCCCAGGGCAAGGCGGTCGTCTTCATCTCCTCCGAGCTGCCCGAGCTGCTCGGTATGTGCGACCGCATCTACACGATGGCCGCGGGACGGCTGACGGGTGAGTTCTCGCGGGCCGAGGCCTCCCAGGAATCGCTGATGCGTCAGATGACGAAGGACAAAGAGGTAACCCGATGAGCACGGACGTGACCGCCAAGAGCCCGGCCCCCGCGCCGCCGGGCAAGAGCGGAGGGGCCGCGGGCGACGGCCTGTTGCAGCTGGTGATGGAGGGCCTGCGCCGCAACATGCGGCAGTACGGCATGCTCATCGCGCTGGGCCTGATCGTGGTCCTGTTCGCCGTCTGGACCGACGGCGACCTGCTGCTGCCGCGCAACGTGTCCAACCTGGTGCTGCAGAACAGCTACATCCTGATCCTCGCGATCGGCATGATGCTGGTCATCATCGCCGGCCACATCGACCTGTCGGTCGGATCGCTGACGGCGTTCGTCGGGTCGATGGCCGCCGTGTTCATGGTCAAACAGGATCTGCCCTGGCCCCTCGCCGTGGTGCTGTGCCTGGCCGTGGGCGCGGTCGCGGGTGCCGTGCAAGGGTTCTTCATCGCGTACGGCGGCATACCGTCGTTCATCGTGACCCTGGCGGGCATGCTGATCTTCCGCGGCCTGACGGAGATCTTCCTGGAGGGCCAGACCCTCGGCCCGTTCCCGGACGGCCTCCAGAAGGTCGCCAACGGGTTCCTGCCCGAGGTCGGCCCGAACACGAACTACCACAACCTCACCCTGCTGCTGGGCTTCGCGATGATCGCCTTCGTGATCTTCCAGGAGGTCCGTGACCGCAAGCGGCAGCAGGAGTTCGACCTGGACGTCCCGCCCACCAAGCTGTTCCTGCTGAAGCTGGTCGCGATCGGCGCCGCGGTGCTGACGCTCACCATGCTGCTGGCCAGCTACAAGGGCGCCCCGATCGTGCTGCTCATCCTGGGCGTGCTGCTCGTCGGCTTCGGCTACGTCATGCGTAACGCGATCATCGGCCGCCACATCTACGCGATCGGCGGCAACCTCCCGGCGGCCAAGCTGTCGGGTGTGAAGGACAAGAAGGTCACCTTCCTGGTCTTCCTGAACATGGGCATGCTCGCGGCCCTGGCGGGTCTGGTCTTCGCCGCCCGCTTCAACGCGGCCTCTCCCAAGGCCGGCCTCAACTTCGAGCTGGAAGCGATCGCGGCGTCGTTCATCGGCGGTGCGTCGATGAGCGGCGGTGTCGGCACCGTGCTCGGCGCGATCATCGGTGGCCTGGTCCTGGGCGTGCTGAACAACGGTATGAACCTCGTCGGCATCGGCACCGACTGGCAGCAGGTCATCAAGGGCATGGTGCTGCTGGCGGCGGTCGGGTTCGACGTGTGGAACAAGCGCAAGGTCGGTTCGTAAGTCAGCTCGGGCCCCGCTGGAAGGCGGGGCCCTCTCCATATGCGGGAGCCGCACAGATGGAACTGAACAGACGCACGGTCATCGCGGGAGCAGCGGCGGGGATGGCCGCCACCACGCTCGGCGGCACGGCGCACGCCACGGGAGGCAGGAAGCCGGTGAAGACGCTCTTCGGCAAGCTCGCCGACGGCACCAAGGTCTACAGCTGGTCGCTGGAGAACGGCGGCACCCGCCTGAAGGTCCTCTCCTGGGGCGGTGTCGTCCAGTCCCTGGAGATCCCCGACCGTCGCGGCCGGTACGCCAACGTCTCCGCGGGCTTCGACAACCTCGCGGACTACGTCGCGAAGACCCCGTACTTCGGCGCGCTGATCGGCCGCTACGGCAACCGCATCGGCAAGGGCAAGTTCACGCTCGACGGCAAGAACTACCAGCTGTCCGTGAACGACGGTGAGCAGAGCCTGCACGGCGGCACCCAGGGCTTCGACAAGCGCGTGTGGGACGTCGAGCCGTTCACCAAGGGCTCCGACGTCGGTCTGCACCTGTACTACACGAGCGTCGACGGCGAGATGGGCTACCCGGGCACGCTCAGGACGAAGGTGACGTACACGCTCACCCGGCACGGTGAATGGCGCATCGACTACGCGGCCACCACGGACAAGGCCACCGTCGTCAACCTCACCAGCCACGTCTACTTCAACCTGGCCGGCGAGGGCAGCGGCACGATCGAGGACCACGAGCTCCAGATCGCGGCCTCCCGCTACACGCCCACCGATTCGGGCCTGATCCCCACGGGCGAGCTGGCCAAGGTCGCGGGCACCCCCTTCGACTTCCGCAAGGCCAAGCCGATCGGCCGGGACATCCGCGTCTCCCACCCGCAGCTGGTGACCGCCAAGGGCTTCGACCACAACTGGGTCCTCGACAAGGGCATCACCGCCCGCCCCGAGCACGTCGCCACCCTGCGTGACCCGGCCTCCGGGCGCACGATGAAGATCGCCACGAACGAGCCGGGCCTTCAGTTCTACTCCGGCAACTTCCTCGACGGCACGCTGACCGGCCCGTCCGGGCGCACCTACCGGCAGGGCGACGCGCTGTGCCTGGAGACGCAGCACTTCCCGGACTCGCCGAACAAGCCGAAGTTCCCGTCGACGGTGCTGCGACCGGGGCAGACGTACCGGACGACGACCATCCACACGTTCGGCTGCTGAGGCCCCTGACAGGCCTTCACGAAATGGTCACACGTTCCAGCCGTTTTACCGACGGTTGAACGGTGTCACCGTGGTCTCCGTATGAAAGGGCGGCCCGCGCTCCCCCGCGCGGGCCGCCCTTAAACGTCGGGTCCGGCCGTCCCCAACGGACCCGCCTCATACGGAGGTTCCATGGCCGACAACGTCACGTCGCTGTTCCGCAGTACCGCGGCACACAGCCCGTCGATGGCGGCTCTGACACGTGAGGGCGGCGAGGGAGCCGGCCCCGTGGACTTCTGTATCCCCTGCAACCCGTACTTCCCGACCCCGGCCATGTTCGACGACATGGCGGGCCGGCTGCGCGACATCATCACGTACTACCCGAGCAGCGCCGACACGATCACGGCCGAACTGTGCAGCCTGCTCCAGCTGCCGCCGCAGTGCGTGGCCATGGGCAACGGCTCCACCGAGCTCATCACCTGGATCGATCACCTGCTGGTGCGCGAGTCCCTCGCCGTGCCCGTCCCCACCTTCGGCCGCTGGACCGACCAGCCCATGGAGACCGGCAAGCGGGTCGACATGTTCCCGCTCCAGGAGTCCAGCGGCTTCGCCCTCGACCTCGCGCAGTACGCCGAGTTCATCCGGGCCCGCGGCACCCGGGTCGCCGTCATCTGCAACCCGAACAACCCCGACGGCGGCTTCCTGCACAAGCACGCCATCGTCCAGTTCATGGACGCCATGGCCGACCTCGACCTGGTCGTCATCGACGAGTCGTTCCTGGAGTTCGCGGACGCCGAGGCCGAACCGTCCGTCGTGCAGGAGGCGATGCTGCGGCCCAACGTCGTCGTGCTGCGCAGCCTCGGCAAGAACTTCGGCCTGCACGGCATCCGTTTCGGCTACCTGGTCGCCAACCCGGCGCTCGCGGGCCGCATCCGCTCGATGCTCCCCAAGTGGAACCTCAACTCCTTCGCCGAGCACGTCGTCTTCATGCTCAAGGAGCACGGCGCCGAGTACGCGCAGAGCCTCCAGCAGGTCCGCCGCGACCGCCTCGACATGTCCGGCCAGCTCTCTTCCCTGCCCGGGCTGACGGTCTACCCGTCGCAGGGCAACTTCCTCTTCGTGCGCCTCCCCGTGGGTGCCGAGGGCACCGTCGTCCGGGACCGGATGCTCACCGAGCACCGGATCCTGGTCCGCGAGTGCGGCAACAAGATCGGCTCGTCCAGTCGCTTCCTGCGTCTCGTGGTGCGCCCCCAGGTGGACGTGCGTCGCCTGGTGTCCGGCCTGGAACAGGTGCTCTACGGGACGTCCAGGAGGGGAGCCGCCGTGCCCGAGCTGGGCAATGGGACCAGCTACAGCTCGGGCACGGCGGCCGTGGACCGCCTGGTGAGCGAGACGAACGGGTCGGGCATGCGGGGGCTCGCGGCGCAGGCGGTGGGGATGGCCGCGGCGCCTGCTGCTGCCGCGCCCACGGGGACCGGGGGGCCGGGGCCGGCCCCGGCGGCCGCCAGCATGGGTGGGGCGGGGTTCGCTCCCGCCGCGGCGGCCCCCGCCCCGGCGCCCACTCCGGCCACCGGCATCGGCATGCCGCTCCCCGCCGCCGCGTCCGCCGTACCGGCGGGTGCGGGCGGCGGGATGCCGATGCCGGTTGCGGCGCAGATGCCCCAGCCGCAGGTGCCGCAGCCCCAGATGCCGCAGGCGGTGCCGCAGCCCGCTCCCCAGCCGGTGGCCGCACCGGCGCCGCCCCTGGCCCCGGTGGCCCAGGCTCCGGCGCCGGTTCCCGCTCCGGCCCCTGCCCCCGCCCCCGCTCCGGCCCCCGTCCCCGCGCCTTCGCCCATGGCCGCCCCGTTCACCGGGCCCACACCGCCCGGTGTCCCGGCCCGGGGTGGTCTGACGGCCGCTCAGGTGCGGGGCACGAACGGGCTGACGCCGGCGCCTGCCACGGGGTGGCCCGCCGCGCAGAGCTGGCCCAACGCGGCGGGGATGGGGCAGGCCGGGTAGCCCGGCGGGTGCGGGTGCGGGGTGGCTGGTCGCGCAGTTCCCCGCGCCCCTGGGGGACCGCACCGCTGTCACTTTCCAGGGTCAGTAGGCGACCGGCCAACCGCTGTTCCAGTTCAGCAGGTTGATGCCGAGCCTGGGCCGACGGGCCGCAGACGGGCGTCGCCCGTGGGCCGGCCGGTGACCAGGACGGGGTGGTCCGCCGTGCCGCCCCGGGCCCAGCCGAGCCCTTCCGCCGGGGAGTTCACCCCGTCCGGCGTCCAGCCGCCGGTGTCCGCGGCGGGGAGTCGCCGGGCGAGGTCCGCGAGGGATGGGTCATCAGTGCTGCCCCGTTGTGCGTTCATGCGCTCATCTGCCGCAGCCCTATCCCTCGATGTCGAGCGCGGTCCCGTACAGCCGGTCCACCTTCAGCCGGATGACGACGCGCCGCTCGTCGACCAGTTGCCGGAGGAAGGCGTCCTCGTCCTCCGGTTCGGCGCCCGCCGGGATCATCGCGAGCAGTTCCCGGCCGACCGCGTCGCCGGGGACCGTAGTGACGTCGGAGACCTCGGCATCACCCTCCGCGACGGCGAACGACCAGACGTCCCCGCCCTGTACGTGCAGCGCCGCACGCGGTTCGCGCCGTAGGTGCTTGACCTTGACGCGGTCGGCCGTCGTCGAGAACCGCACGGTGCGGGACGCGGCGTCCCAGCTGTACACCATGGTGGTCAGGTGGGGGTGGCCGCTGCGCTTGACGGTGGCGAGCGTGCCGAACTGCTGCGCGGCGAGCAGGTCGGAGAGGGCTGCGTCGGACAGGAGGCGGGGTGTCGGTCTCTGTGTCATGACATCGCCAACACCGGTGCGGCGCAGATCATTTCAGGGTGCCGGGTGGGATTCCGGCCCCTCGGCTCCATCGCCCGCAAGGCCGGCTGCGCCAACACCTTCGCACTGGGCGTCGCCTGCAACGCCTCCGCGGCAGCATCCCGACGGAACCCCGCGCCACGGCACCGAGCCTCGACGCCTGACCCTCGGGGGACCGACAGGCCCTCCTCACCGCCGCCCGCCGAACTCCCAGGCGTGCACCTCGATGCCGGCGTACCGCCCCTCGTTCAGCACGGCACGCGCCTCCTCCGCGCCGGAGGCCCGGACCAGTGCGGCCGTACCCACCCACACGTCACCGTCGTCGGACAGCAAAGGCCCGTACGCGATCAACTCATCGCGCTCATACGGCACATCGAGATCGACGGCGGCTCCCGCCCCGAATCCGAGCACCAGGAACCGATCCCCACCGCTCGCCCCACCGGGAAACTCCCACATGGTCCGCCCCAGCAGATTGCGCCACCGCCGCAGCAGCACATCCCGGTACACCCCGGCCTGATAGTTGGGCTCGTCGAAGGCGAACGACCGGGCGGCGGCGGCATCCGGCAGGTCGACGATGTGCACACTGCCGGTCGGCGTCTCGCCGTCATCCGCGAAGGTCGGCCCCCGGGCGATCAACTCCGCCTCGTAGCGGTCCATATAGGTCCAGTGCGCCTCCCCCAACTCCTCACGCAAGGGCAGGGAGCCGGGCCGGTCGCGGTGGTAGCAGAAAAACTCCATGGCTCATCCAACCTCGGTGGCTACGCTCGTGTCTCCCGTCGTCGTGACCACAGGAGAGCAGACCGTGCGCAGCGCCGCCGTGACCCCCGAAGGCGACCGAATCCGCTGGGTCGAACTGCCGGGACAGGAACCGCCACGCGTCTACGTGCACGGGCTGGGCGCCACATCCCCGGCCTACTTCACCTCCGTCGCGGTCGACCCGAAGCTGACCGGGCACCGCTCGCTGCTCCTGGACCTCCTGGGCCACGGCATCAGCGATCGCCCGACGCACTTCGACTACACCCTGGAATCCCACGCCGACGCGCTCGCCAACGCCCTGACGGCGGCGGGTGTCTCGGCCGCCGACGTGATCGCGCACAGCATGGGCGGCTCGGTGGCGATCGTCCTGGCGGCCCGCCATCCCCATCTGGTCTCCCGCCTGGTCCTGATCGACGCGAACCTGGACCCGATCCCGCGCACCCCCGGCTCCTCGGGCAGCAGCGGCATCGCCGCCTACTCCGAGCAGCAGTTCCTGGACGGCGGCTGGGAGGAGGTCCGCGACCGGGTCGGCGAGCACTGGTGGTCCACGATGCGCCTGGCCGGCCGCGAGGCCCTGCACCGCAGCGCGTTCCACCTCACCCGCGGCACGGTCCCCACCATGCGCGAACTCCTCCTGGACCTGAAGATCCCCCGCACCTTCCTGCTCCCCGAGTCCGAGGGCCCGCTGCTGGGCGCCGCGGCCCTCACGGAAGCCGGCGTGTCCGTCGTCCCGATCCCCGACTGCGGCCACAACATCATGCTGGACAACCCGGAGGCCTTCGTCGCTTCCGTGTCCGCCGCCCTCGCGCCCCCAGCCGAGAACTGAGCCGGGTGGCCGCGCCCTGCAACCTGAGAACGCGGCAGAGACTCGGCCTGGACGCTGATGTTGCTTCCGATCACCCGCACACCGAGTTTCAGATGCGCGGAGGCGGTGGGCGAGTGAAGGCCGATGGAGAAGCAGCGGGCCGAAGGCCGTGCGGCCCGAGGGGCCCCTCAGGCCGCCATCAGCGCCGCCAGGGCGCGTTCCATCGCGGCGTTGAACTCTTCCGGCGCCAGCGGCAGACGGGACTTGACGTCCCGACTCCACTGGTCGGCGAGGACCTCGGCGGAGCCCGCCACCCGCCCCGGCAAGTGATCTGCTGAGACGGCCACCTCAGCGTGTGCAGGCCGCTCAGCACTGGTCCTCTTCACGACTAACCGGTCCCTGCACCCCACGTGCCTACGACACCGAACTCCGCCGAGCCAGCCGACGGACGAGAAGCCTGCCAAGCGCGGCTCCGTGAAGCAGAAAGTAACGCCGCTCACGCCCGGACCGCACACGCTCTACGTGCGGGCCTACGACGTGGGCGGCAACCCCGGGCCGGTCTACCCCTGTCGCTTCCACGTCAAGAGCCCCGGGGTCACGCGCGGGAGGATGGCAGGCGATCAAGGCGATCTCCTGAACTCAACACCAAGGGTGGCTCACCGTGCCCGTTGTCGGGCGGACCCGGTGAGCCACCCCCGTTCACACCGTCACGACTTCTTCGGGCACTCCTTCCACGCCAGGTGGTACACCGTGCTGATGTCCCCGTCCGTGGAGTCCATCGTCATGAAGCTGACCTTGTCGGCCGACTGGGTGCCGGCGTTGACGCGGATCTCGGTGTTGATGTTGAAGTTGCGCTGCACTCCGCAGGGTGCGTAGACCAGCTGGGCCCAGTCCGTCTCGTCGGTGGCCTGCCAGTTGTCGTTGAGGGGGCCGCTGAAGGGGTGGTTCTTGTACACCGTGCTGGGCGAGCCCTGGAAGTAGTACGAGGCCCGCTGGGTGGCGCTCGCGCCGCGCTGGAGGGAGGCGAATCCCCGGTAGTCCGCGCTGGCGATGGCGTAGGTGAAGCCGCCGGGGACGTGCACCTTCAGGTTGAGCTGGCAGTTCCTGCGGAACGCGGTCGGGTCGGAGTTCCCGCCGGCCTGGGCGAGGTAGTCGCTGTAGGTGACCGTGAACGCCGTGTTGTCCTCGGAGACGGCGACCGCTGCCGTGCCCTGCGGGCAGCCGGAGCCGTTCACCGTGGCGACCTGGATGATGATCTTGTCCGGGGGCGGGTCGTCGAACCCGGAGGACGGGGATGATGCGGGAAGTGCGCTGGTGAGCAGCGCGGCGATCGCGCCGCTCAGGAGCAGGCCACCGGCCATGGTTCTCCCATCCGTTCGTGGGGGGTGGATCGTGAAGGTGAATGAGCATGCACATGTCAAAGCAACAAGTACACGCACCCCCGGCCTGTGACCATTCCATGAAGGAGGTGTGAAGAGCGGGAGCGGTCGCATCGTACGCAGGGCGACAGGGGTGGACCAGGTCGCTCTCCGGCCATTCACACTGGCGGGAATTCACCCGGTACCGGCGGACGCATAGGGTGCGTTGCACCAGTGCGTCAGACCGAGGACATCCCGAGGACGGAATGAGGATCACGCACAGCGCGCACAGCGCCGCGCACGGCCGCCGCCCCTCAGGGGTTCTCCCAGGCCGCCGGTTCCGCCGCGAGCCGCTCCACCGGCTCCGGCAGCGCCCCGGCCGCGAGGTCGGCGATCGTCACGCCCTCCAGGATCCTGCGGACGTTGGCCCGCAGGGCGATCCACAGCGGCAGCAGCGGCTCGGCGGTGCCGGAGTAGGCGAGGCCGGTCGGCCGCTCGCCGCGCACCGACACGATCGGCCCGTCCACGGCCCGGATCACGTCCGCGACCGTGATCTCCGCGGCTTCCCGGGCCAGCCGGTAGCCGCCGCCCCCGCCGCGCCGGCTGTCGACGACGCCGCCGCGCCGCAGGTCGCCGAGGATCCCCTCCAGGAACTTGTGGGGGATGTCCTGCGCGGTGGCGACGGCCTCCGCCTTGACCGGCCCCTCCCCCTGCCGGACGGCCAGCTCCACGACCGCTCGTACCGCGTAGTCCGCACGTGCCGAGATCCTCATAGGACCATTGTGGCCGTCACCCTGTAGACATTGAGCACACGCACCCCGCACCACATCGAGCACACCCACCCCGCACCACACCGAGCACACCCACCCCGCACCACACCGAGCACACCCACCCCGTACGACAAGCACGCGCACCACGTAACGCATGGCACAACAGGAGGCGCTCCCTTGGAGCTCAGCAGGCGTACCTTCCACGCTCTGGCCGGCACGGCGGCGCTCGGCTTCGCGCTGACCGGCAGCGGGTCGCCGACCTCCGCCAACCCGGCACGCACCGCGCCCACCGGCCCGCCGCCCCCGGTACCGAGCGCGGACGGCAGGCCGCACGAGATCGGCTTCGACCACCACTCGCTGATCGTCGACGGCCGCCGCCTGGTCCTCTGGTCGGGCGAGATGCACCCCTTCCGGCTGCCGAGCCCCTCGCTGTGGCGGGACGTGCTGGAGAAGATGCGCGCCCACGGCTACAACGCCGTCAGCGCATACGTCGCCTGGAACCACCACTCCCCCGCCCCCGGCCGCTACGACTTCACCGGCGTGCGCGACCTGGACCTGTTCCTGCGGACGGCCGCCGAGACGGGGATGTACGTGATCCTGCGGCCCGGGCCGTACATCAACGCCGAGGTCGACGCCGGCGGCTTCCCCGGCTGGCTGACCGCCACCGAGGGCCGGGCGCGGACCTCCGACCCGACGTACCTGCGCTACGTCGACGAGTGGCTGACCGCCGTCAACGCCATCGTCGCGAAGCGCCTGTTCACCCGGGGCACGGGCACGGTGCTGCTCTACCAGATCGAGAACGAGTACGACGCGCACGTCGACGAGCCGTCCGCGCGCGCCTACATGTCGTACCTGTACGAGAAGGTCCGCGCCGACGGCATCGACGTGCCGCTGTTCCACAACGACAAGGGCAGGAACGGCTACTGGGCGCCCGGCTCGTTCGGCACCGGCGGCGAGAAGGGGCGCTGGCTGTACGGGTTCGACGGGTACCCGGAGCCGGACGAGGTGCCGCCGGACTGGGGGTCGTTCGGGACCGGAGGCAGGACCGGCGGCGCCACGGCCAGCCCGAAGACGCCCGGGTTCGTGCCCGAGTTCGGCGGGGGCTGGTTCGACCCGTGGGGCGGGTCCACATTCGGCAGCAAGGGGTACGCCGAGGCGCGCCGGACCCGGGACGCGGCGTACGAGCGGCGCTTCTACCTCACCAACCTCGCCAACGGCATCACCCTGCACAACGTCTACATGACGTACGGCGGCACCTCCTGGGGCTGGCTGCCCGCGCCGGCCGTCTACACCTCGTACGACTACGGCGCCGCGTTCGACGAGGCCCGCAACGCCACCCCGAAGCTCGCCCCGATGCACCAGATCGGGCAGTTGCTGCGGTCCGTGCCCGACCTCGCCAGACTGAACCGGGTGAAGTCCGTGCGCGCGACCGACGAGCGGATCAAGGTCTATCCCCTGGCCAACCCCGACACCGGGGCCCGCTTCTACGTCCTGCGCAACGACTCCGCCGAGGCGGTCTCCGTGACGCTGCCGGACGCCGGGATCGACGTGCCGGTCATGGTGCCCGCGCGGGACGCCAAGCTGATCGCCGCCGATCTGAGGCTCGGGAAGCGGACGCTGGTGCACGCCACCGTGCAGCCGATGCTGAGCCTGACCGCCGGACGGCAGGACATCGCCGTGTTCGCGGGCCGGCGGGGCGATCTCGCGCAGGTCGTGCTGGAGTGCCCCGACGAGCCGACCCCCATGCGGCTGGACGCGGAGCCCGCGTGGTCCTGGAACCTCAACAAGCTGAACATCACCGCTCCGCTCGGCGCCGGCGGGCTGAGCCGGGTGCGGGTCGAGGGCGACGGCGTGGACACGCCGATGCTGGTGCTGTTCGCCGACGACGCCACCGCCCTGCGGCTGTGGCCCCACGAGACCCCGTCCGGCCCGCTCCTCGTCTACGGCCCCGCCCTGCTGCGCTCGGCCGAGCTGCGCGGCTCCACGGTCCACCTCACCGGCGACACCACCGGCGCGACCGGCCTGGAGGTGTGGGGGCCGCGCGGGATCACCCACGTCACCTGGAACGGACGCCCGGTCCCCACCCGGATCAGCGCCTCCGGCAGTCTGCTGGCGCTGCGGCCGCTGCCCGCGGTGGCCCGGCCGGCGCTGCCCGCGCTGGACGGCTGGCGGCGACGGGCCGGGAACCCGGAGGCCGAGCCGGACTTCGACGACTCGGACTGGACGACGGCCGACAAGGAGACCACGTTCAGCACCACGCCCGTGCCCGACGGACAGCCCGTCCTGTTCGCGGACGACTACGGCTTCCACTACGGCGACGTCTGGTACCGGGGGGAGTGGAGCGACGAGAACGGCATCGAGTCCGTGTCCCTCGCCTACAGCACGGGCACCCAGGGCCTGCTCATGGCCTGGCTGGACGGCGAGCCGCTGGGCACGCACCGCATGCCGGTCCCCGACAAGGAGCGGGCGCGGCAGGGGACGTGGACCGCGAAGGCCGGCTTCGACCTGCCGGAGAAGCTGCGGGAGAGGTTCCGCGAGGCGCGGGACGGGAAGCGTGACCGGCATGTGCTCTCCGTACTCGTCCGGCGGATGCAGCACGACATGGACGGCGAGGCGCTCGACACGCACAAGGCGGCGCGCGGGCTGACCGCCGTCACCTTCGAGGGCGGCTCCCCCGGGGTGACGTGGCGTGTCCAGGGCGCGAGCACGCCGGACCCCGTGCGCGGTCCGATGAACAACGGCGGGCTGCACGGGGAGCGCGAGGGCTGGCACCTGCCCGAGTACGACGACGGGGACTGGAAGGACGCCGAACTCCCCGCGGCCGACCGGCGGCAGGGCGTCACCTGGTACCGGACGGACTTCCGGCTGGACGTCGCCCCGGGCGTCGACGCGTCGGTCGGGCTCGTCCTCGACGACGATCCCGACCGGGCGTACCGCGTCCAGATCTTCCTCAACGGCTGGAACATGGGCCAGTACGTCAACGACGTGGGCCCGCAGCACACCTTCGTGCTGCCGAACGGCATCCTGCGCACACGGGGTGCCAACACCCTGGCGCTGGCGGTGCTGTCCGACGGGACCACCCCCTCCGGGCCGGGCGAGGTGCGGCTGACGCTGCTCGGTGCAGCGGCCGGAGGGGTGCCCGTGAAACCGGTCTGACCGGACCGGCCGGGGGCCGTCAGGCCAGCCGGATCACGTTCCAGGACAGCGGCTCCAGGACGGCGCTCAGCGTGCCGTCCCGCAGGTCCGTGCCGTCGACCGGGTGGGGGGCCACCCGCTCGGGGTCGTCGAGGGTGTTGCGGGCGTCGGGGTCGGAGTCCGCGAGGGCGCTGTGCTCGACGACCCGCGTCAGGCCGAGGGCGCTCAGGGCGACTTCGAGTGGCAGGGCGTCGGTGCGGCTGCGGTTGACGGCGAAGACGGTGACGGTGCCGTCCTCGGCGCGCACGGCGGTGGCGTGCAGCAGGTCGGTCTCGCCGTACTTCCGCGTCTCGTACGTCGGCGAGTCCACGCGGACGTCCAGGACCCGGCCGTGGCCGTACTTCGCGGCCTGCGCGAACGGGAAGAACGTGGTCTGCCGCCAGGCCGGGCCGCCGGGCTCGGTCATGATCGGCGCGATGACGTTGACGAGCTGGGCGAGGCAGGCGACCGTGACGCGGTCGGCGTGCCGGAGCAGGGCGATGAGGAGCGAGCCGAAGACGACCGCGTCCAGGACGCTGTAGTTGTCCTCCAGCAGGCGCGGGGCCTCGGCCCAGTCCCGCGCGCCGGAGTTCTCGATCTCGTGCCACTCCGACATGTACCAGACGTTCCACTCGTCGAAGGAGAGGTTGATCTTCTTCTTCGACTTCAGCTTCGCGCCGATGTGGTCGGCGGTGGCGACCACGTTCTCGATGAAGGACTCCATGTCGACGGCGGAGGCCAGGAAGGAGTCGAGGTCGCCGCCCTCGGGCTGGTAGTAGGCGTGCAGGGAGATGTAGTCGACGAGGTCGTACGTCTCCTCCAGGACCGTCGCCTCCCAGGCGGCGAAGGTCGGCATGGACTGGCTGGAGGAGCCGCAGGCGACGAGTTCGACGCCCGGATCGATCTGGCGCATCGCGCGGGCCGTCTCGGCGGCGACCCGGCCGTACTCCTGCGCCGTCTTGTGGCCGGTCTGCCAGGGGCCGTCCATCTCGTTGCCCAGGCACCAGATCTTGATGCCGAAGGGGTCCTTGTCGCCGTGCGCGGCACGGAGGTCGGACAGGGCCGTGCCGGCGGGGTGGTTGGCGTACTCCTGGAGTTCGAGGGCCTCGGCGACACCCCGGGTGCCGAGGTTGAGGGCCATCATGGGCTCGGCCCGGGGGCCGATCTTCTTCAGGAAGGCGATGTACTCGGAGAGGCCGAAGCGGTTGGTCTCGGTGGAGCGCCAGGCGAGGTCGAGGCGGCGGGGCCGGTCCTCGACGGGGCCGACGGAGTCCTCCCACTTGTAGCCGGAGACGAAGTTGCCGCCGGGGTAGCGGATGGCGGTGACGCCGAGTTCCTTGACGAGGTCCAGGACGTCCCGGCGGAGGCCGGCTTCGTCGGCTGCGGGGTGGCCGGGTTCGAAGATGCCGGTGTAGACGCAGCGGCCGAGGTGTTCCACGAAGCTGCCGAAGAGGCGAGGGTTGACCTCACCGACGGTGAATGCGGGGTCGAGGGTGAAGCGGGCCTTGTGCATGTGCGCCTTTCGGGGTGGGTGGTTCGTCTATCGTGGGCGGCTGCCGAAACAGTCACTGGCCTGCCAGGCCCGTGTGGGCCACGCCCGCCGCTGTCTGCCTCTGGAAGAACACGAAGACGATGATCAGGGGCAGGCCCGCCATCAGGCCTGCGGCCATGAGCTGGGCCCACTGGATGCCGTAGGAGTTCATGACGGTCGCGATGTCGTTCGGTATTTCGGATAGCGCTCGCTACTTCGAACGGGACCGTAAATTCGAAGCGCTGGCACGTCAATGGTCGGGCCACAGTTCGGTCGGGACTTTTCCGGACAGGAACGGTCGTTCCCCATGGAACATCGGACGTCGGATCGCATGACGCGCACACTTTCGGGCGCGTAGTCTCGGACCCGCGACAGGCCGTCGGCCGGCGGTGAGAAGGGGGAGCGATGGACATCGCGGGCGCGCGGGCCCGGGCCGCCCGAATCTCCGCCGCGCTCAGGCGCTCGCGCAGTGGCTCGGCCATGCGCGGCCTGGCCGCCGAACTCGCCACCGCGGTGCGGAAGAGACCCGAGTACCCCAGCGACGTACGAGCCTTGTGCCGGGCGCTCTGCGAGGAGATGAGCAGCCGGCGCGGCGGGCGGCCCGTCGAGCTGCGCTTCGAGCGCTTCCCCGACGAGATCGAAGTGACCGGCCTGTGGGTGGAGTTCCAGGACTTCGACCTCGTCATCGTCGAGGAACGGGCCGAGGCGGTACAGCAGTTGGTCATCCTCGGGCACGAGCTGTGGCATCTGCACGCGGGGCACGGGCATCACCACGGGGAGGGTGTGGCGGCGGCCCACGCGTTCGCCGGCCGGCCCGAGTGGGACGACGGAGCGCTGGCGGTGGCCGCCCGCAACGGCTCCCGGGAACGGGACGAGGCCGAGGCCGACGCCTTCGGGCATCGGCTGGCGGCGGGGTGCCGGGCGCTGCTGCCGGGCGGGCGCGAGCCGGCGGCACCCCTCGAACCCGTGCAGCGGTCGCTGTACTACCGGGGGCCGCGAGGGGGTGCGGCACCGTGACGACGGTGGCGCTGACCCCGGCCGAGTTCGTCAACCAGTTCTATCCGAACTTCTGGTGGATCCCCGCGGGGGTCCTGGCGGCCGCGCTGGCCATCAAGCTGCCGAGCATCATCCGGCTCTGGAAGGACCCGATGCTGCGCGCGGTCGGCGGGCTGCTGCTGCTCGCCTGCGCGGTGTTCGTGTTCGTGGCGCCGTCGACGATCGCCCGGGTCAACCGGCTCACCGGGGTGGCGAACTTCTCCGGGCCCTGGGTCTACTCGCTGCTCACCGCCTTCTGTGCCTTCTGCCTGCTGCTGATCATCGCCTGGCGCAACGGCCTGTCCGACCGTTCGGACCGCACCCGGCGCGCGATGCGCGGGGTCGTGGCGGTCTATTCGGGCGTGATCGTCGCGATGTGGGTGCTGTTCGCCCTCGCGGACGTGCCGGTGGAGCGGCTGCGGGATCTCGACACCTACTACGCGAACACCCCGTACATGCGCGAGGTGATCGTGCTGTACCTGCTCGCGCACACGGTGGCCGCACTGGTCACCAACGGGCTGATCTGGAACTGGGTCCGCACGGACGGGCTCGACTCGCTGCTGCGCTGGGGGCTGAAGTTCCTCGGCGTCGGCTACGCGGCGCAGTTGTTCTTCGACGCCGCCAAGATCAGCGCCGTGGTGGCCCGTTGGTCCGGGCGGAACGTGGACTGGCTGAGCACGGCCGTCGCCCCGCCGCTCGCCTGCCTGTCCGCCGTGCTCATCGCGGTCGGCTTCATCCTCCCGCACGCCGGGCAGTACCTGCACGGCCGCTGGCACGTCCGGCTCGCCCTGCACGAACTGCGGCCGCTGTACCTGCTGATGAGGACGGTCAACGGCACGGGGGTCCCGTTCCTGCTGCGCGCGACGCCGGAGCTGCGGCTGGTCCGCCGCGAGACGTTCATCCGCGACGTGCTGCTGCCGCTCGCCCGGCACATCGACGAGGACCGGCGGATGCGGTTCCACGACGCCGCCCTCACCCTCGGCCACCCGCCCGACCTGGCGAAGACGCTCGCCGCCACCGCGGCGATCCTGGACGCGGCCGACGCCGGGAACCGGGCACGGGAGGACGACGGAACCGGCGCCCGGGACACCACGGACCTGCTGCGCGAGATCGGCGCCGTGTCCCGGGTCCTGCGCCGCACGGAGGACCTCCGGGCGATCCGCGCCCTGGCCCAGGACCACACGGACGGCAAGTCGCTGACCGGCTGATCACGCGCGTCGTGCCCGGCGGAATGCACGGACGAGACCCGCACGGGGGCCGCGGACGGTACGTGAAGGTACGGTGAGAGCCGTCCGGAACGAGGCCCGTGTGGCTCGAAACCGGTGTCGGCGGACGGGTGTTGTGTGCCGCGCGGCTGTGGCCGGACGACGGGGAATGCCCTCAGGGCAAAGGAGCCTTCATGGCTGAGTGCGGGGAGTCGCATGTCGCGTAGAGCTGTCGTCATCGGTGCGGGGCTGGCCGGCATGCTGGCCGCGGCGGCCCTGTCCGCCGTCGCGGACGAGGTGGTCGTGCTCGACCGGGACGATCTGCCCGAGGGGCCGGAGCACCGCAAGGGCCTGCCGCAGGGACGTCACGCGCATCTCCTCATGGCCGGCGGCCTGGCGCCCATGGAGGAGCTGGTGCCGGGCGTGAGCATGCGCAAGCACCTGCTCGCCGCCGGTGCGCACGAGATCCCGCTCGGCTCGGGCATGGTCGCGCTGACGCCCGAGGGCTGGTTCCGGCGCTGGCGCCACCCCGGACCGCGGATGCTGACCTGCACCCGGGCCCTGCTCGACTGGGCGGTGCGGGGGGCCGTGCTGGACAGCACCGGGGTGATGGTCCGCAAGGCGCATGTGCTGGAGCTGACGGGGTCGCGGCAGCGGGTGACCGGGGTGCGCCTGTCGACCGCCGCCGGGGAGGAGGACCTCACCGCCGACTTCGTGGTGGACGCCGGCGGACGCGGCTCGCGGATCGTGACCTGGCTGGCGGCGCTGGGCGTCGACGACGTGCGCGAGAAAACGGTGGACGCCGGCCTGGTGAACGCCACCCGCCTGTACCGCACTCCCGAGGGGGCCGGGCGTTTCCCCCTGACCATGGTGCAGGCCGATCCGTACCAGGGGCGGCCCGGCCGCAGCGGCATGGTGCTGCCGGTCGAGGGCGACCGCTGGATGGTCAGCCTCGCCGGCACGCGGGGCGGCGGCGAACCGCCGTCCGATCCGGACGCGTTCCTCCGGTACACCCTGGACCTGCCCGACCCCATCGTGGGCCGGCTGATCTCCGGCGCGGAACCGCTCACCGACGTCCATGTCAGCCGCAGCACCAGCAATCACCGCCGGTACCTGGAGAAGGTCCGCTCCTGGCCCGAGCGCCTCGTGGTCCTCGGTGACGCGCTGGCCACCTTCAACCCCGCCTACGGGCAGGGCATGTCGGTGGCCGCGCTGGGTGCGCGGGCGCTGGACCGCGAGCTGCGGCGGTCCGGCCTCGGCGAGCCCGGGCTCGCCCGGCGTGTGCAGCGGCGGGTGGCCAGGCCGGTGGAGTCCGCGTGGACGATGGCGGTGAGCCAGGACGTCTGGTACCCCGGGACGCGCGGGGGCTCGCCCGGGATGGCCGACCGTCTGGTCACCGCCTACACTCGCCGCATGATCCGCACCGCGACCGGCTCGTACACGGCGGCGTCGGCGGTCTGGGACGTGATGAGCATGACGACGGGGCCGACCCGGCTGCTGCGGCCCTCGACGGTCCTGGCGACGCTGAGCGGGCCGCCGCTGCCCGCGGCGGTCGGGGCGCCGCTGACGGAGGACGAGCGTGCGGTCCTGCGGCGGCTGGACCGCACGGGAGGCTGAGACGGGGGCGGTCCGGTCCGCTCCCGGGCCCGGCCGCCCTCGCCCCTGCGCCTGTGATCAGCCGGCGAAAGCGGGCTGTGCCACTCCCTTGCCCGCCCCGGGCACCACGAACAGGGACCCCGCCAGGGCGGGCGGCTCGGTCAGCCCCGTACGGGCCGTGGTGATGTACAGGTCGGTCAGGTCGGGCCCGCCGAACGCGCAGGCCGTCACCAGCGGCACCGGCAGCTCGATCACCCGGTCCAGCTCACCGCCGGGGGTGTACCGACGCACCGCCGAGCCCTGCCACAGGGCGACCCACACACACCCCTCGGCGTCCACGGTCAGCCCGTCCGGGAAGCCCGCGCTCTCCTCGACCCGGGCGAGGGTCCGCCGGCCGGAGATCCGACCGTCCGCGTAGTCGAAGACGTCGACCCGCCGGGTCGGGGAGTCGATGTAGTACATGAGCCGCCCGTCGGGGCTCCACCCCGTGCCGTTGCTGACGGCGACGTCGTCGAGCACGGTCTGCACGGCGCCCCCGCCGGTGACGCGGGACAGCGTGCCGCCCCCCGGCGCCTCGTCGTAGCGCATGGTGCCCGCCCACAGCGCGCCGTCCGGCGCGATCGCGGCGTCGTTGGCGCGGCGGCCCGGGACCGGCTCGTGGTGGAGCCAGCGGAAGCGGTCGTCCGGGTCGAGGAGGCCGATCCCGTCGCGCAGGTTCAGCACCAGGCCGCCGCCGGCGCGCGGCTTGACGGCGCCGATGTGCTGTTCCGTGCGGCGGACGGCGCGACGCCCCGTGGCCGGGTCGTAGGTGTGCAGGCGGGAGCCGAGGATGTCGATCCACAGCAGCCGGCCGGCCGCCGCGTCCCAGGTGGGTCCCTCACCGAGCTCGGCCTCGGCCCGCACGGCGACCTCGTACGGCGTCGTCATGCCATGCCCCGGTGACCGAGGTGCTCGGACAGCTCGGCGGCGCCCTTGACGGCGAGCTGCTCCAGCTCGGCGCGGCGCTCCTCGCTCCAGCGGATCATGGGCACGGAGATCGACAGGGCGGCGACGACCTGCCCGGTGCGGTCGCGGACGGGTGCGGCCACGCAGGACACGTCCGGGTTGGACTCGCGGTTCTCCACGGCGAGGCCCCGCTCACGGATCCCGGCCAGGGCCTCGCGCAGCGCGCCCGGGTCGGTGATGCTGTTGGGGGTCATCGCGACCAGCTGGGCGCTGTCCGGGATGCGCGCGGCGAGCTCCGGCTCGGGAAGGGAGGCCAGCAGCATCTTGCCGACGGAGGTGCAGTGGGCGGGCAGCCTCCGGCCGGCCGCCGACACCATGCGCACGGCGTGCGTGGAGTCGACCTTGGCGATGTAGATGACGTCCGTGTCCTCCAGGATCGCCACATGCACGGTCTCGTCGCAGGTCTCGGCGACGGACCGGGCGACCTGCTGGCCCTCGGCCGCGAGGTCCAGCTGCTCGGAGTAGCGGGCACCGAGCTGGTACGGGCGTACTCCGAGCCGGTAGCGTCCTGGCTGACCGGGCATCGGGACGATGTACTTCCGGGCGGCGAGCGTGGTCACCAGCTCGTGCACGGTGGTGCGCGGCAGCTGGAGCTTGCGCACGATGTCGGGGGCGGAGAGCGTCCCGTCCCCGTCGAGGAAGAGCTCCAGAATGTCGAGAGCCCGGGTCACGGCTGGTACGAGGCGTCCCACGACCGGCCCCCTCCCTATATGTCTCAGGCGCCTGTGTTCGAGATTTCAACAGGCGATCGGCATGACGAACACAGGCTAGCCATAGAGGTATGTCCGGGCAATGGGCAGCGGCAAGCAATGGGCAGACGCGCGCGCCGGAGGGAGCCGCGTTCCTGCGGCGGCTCCCTCCGGTGCACGGGTGGGCCGTGTATCAGGGGAAGTCGGCCCTGGCCTTGTTGACGAGACGGGTGAGGTTGTTGCCGCCGGCGATGGCGTTGTAGTTGCCGCCGAGGCCGCCGCTGGCACCGGCACTGGCCACGCCGACCACGAAGGGCCCCTCGTTCCAGAAGCCGAAGACCGGACTGCCCGACATGCCCTTGAGGAAGTCGCCGGTCTTGGTGATCAGCATGCGGCCGCCGCCCAGGTCGAAGTCGTCCTCGTCGAGGAAGAAGCCGGTCTGGAAGTTCGCCGCCGTGGAGTGGATGATCCGCTCGTAGGCGATGTTGAACCAGTTCGCGGTCTCGTTGTCCCAGTCGGAGTCGTAGGTGCGGCAGCCGAAGAAGCCGAAGCCGTCGCCGAGCCGGCTGTCGAGCATGACCACCGCGTAGTCGTCGTCGGCGTTGCTGTAGGTCACGTCCACGATGTGCTCGTAGGCCATGATGTGGGTGCCGCCCGCGCTCGCGAGCTGGGTGGAGCCCTGGACGAGGCTCACGGAGACGGTGAGCGCCTGCCAGTCGATGACGTGGCTGGCGGTCAGGACGTGCCGCGGGCCGATCAGGGCGCCGGAGCCGCTCCCGGAGCCCGAGGAGACATTGCAGGCCAGCACCCAGGGGAAGGTGCGGTCGTCGTAGACGCGCCGGCCGTCGGGATTGAAGACCAGGAGCGGCTCCAGTTCCTGCCCGGCGAAGACGAGCTGCGGAGGTTCGCCGACCTGGAAGCGGTTCGGTTCGAAGCGGATGCCGTCCTGGTGGTCCGGCATCGACGGCATGAGGTCGGCGGCCGGCTGAGCCCCGGCCGCCGGGGTCTTCACGGGCAGTACCGTCGACTTGGGCAGCTCGACGGGCTTGAGGCCGTTGGGGTCGGGGACCTGGTGCTGGGGGACGTGCAGGGGGGAGGTGCGGATCTCCGCGGCGGAGAGCGGAGGGCGGTTCGATTCCGGGATGCCAGGCATGAGGGTGCTCCACGGAGGGTGTGCCGGTGGAGGGGCGCGGGGGGTGACGCTGCGAGGGTCCGCGCCGGCGGGGGATCGGGGACGACCCGATGAAGTTGAATGTTGAGCCGTCCTGTTGAGGACTTCGCGCGGGCGGCCGGCCCGGCGTTCCCTTCCATCAAACCTCGTTTTCCCCCGCGGCGCATATGCGCACCGAGGGCCCTACGACGGGGAGATGAGCCTGCGCAGGCATGGGCCGGGGGCTGCGGTTGCGGCGTCCCGGGGCGCGTGCGTGACTGGCACCAACCCCACTTTCCCGCATCGAGGGGCACCACCATGTCCGATCACCTTCCCCACCGCACCGGCGCCGTCTGGTCCGACTTCTGCGCCGTGTCCCCCAGCCCCGAACTGCGCGAGCGGTTCCAGGAAGAGCGGCAGCGCTTCGAGTCCGCCTCGTCGCTCGGCGGCCGGTTCGTCATGGGCGGCGGGCCGCGCTACCCCGGCCTCGACGACGGCATGATCAGGCCGGCCCACGAGTACCCCATCGGCACCCCGCGTGAGTCCATCGCCGCGGCGGCGGCCGAACGCGCCCCGCTCACCGGCGCCGTGCGCGTGGTCGTCATCCTCGCCGACTTCTCCGACAAGGAGATGACGGCCGATCAGCAGCACTTCGAGAAACTGTTCTTCTCCCTCGGCGCCATGGAGCACGGCAGCGTCCGGGAGTACTTCCGGGAAGTGACGCACGGTCTGGTCGACATCGTCGGCGAGGTCGTCGGTCCCGTGCGGCTGCCGCAGAAGCTCTCCTGGTACGCGAACGGCAACTTCGGCATCGGCCGTCCCTCCGGCGCCCCCAGGGCGCACTTCATGGCCCGGGACACCGCGGTCACCGCCGACCCGCAGATCAACTACGCGCCGTACGACAACGACGGCAACGGCTTCGTCGACGCCTTCATCGTCGTGCACGCGGGCAGGGGCGGCGAGGTCACGGGCGACCCCGGCGACATCTGGTCGCACAAGTGGGTCCTGCCGAGCGCCTACAACGCGGACGGCGCGCGGATCTTCGCCTACCTGACCATTCCCGAGGACGCGAAGATCGGTGTGTGCGCCCATGAGCTGGGCCACCTCGTCTTCGGCTTCCCGGACCTGTACGACATCGACGGCACGTCGGAGGGAGTCGGCAACTGGTGCCTGATGGGCGGCGGTTCATGGGGTCTCGGCGGCGACCGGCCAACCCACCCGTCGGCCTTCTGCAAGGTCGACCAGGGCTGGGCGACGGTGGTCAACGTCACCGGCCCCGCCGCCCTCTCGCTGCCCGACGTCAAGAACAGCCACCAGGTGCACCGGCTGTGGACCGGCGGGCTGCCCGGCAGCGAGTACTTCCTGCTGGAGAACCGGCAGCAGACCGGCTACGACGCCTCGCTGCCCGCGTCGGGGCTGCAGATCTGGCACATCGACGCGCACCAGCCGGACAACTCCGACGAGACCCACTACATGGTGGGCCTGGTGCAGGCCGACGACGCGCAGGACCTGGAGAACGGCACGAACCGCGGTGATCCCGGCGACCCCTACCCGGGGAGCACCAACAACACCGCCTTCGGTCCGGCGACCGCTCCGAGTTCGCACTCCCACGCGGGCGCCCCGACCGGCGTCTCCGTCACCGGCATCTCCGCCTCCGGCCCCACCATGACGGCCACCGTCGACGTCACCGTGCCGGGCCCCGTGCACCTGCCCGTCCACGCCGGTGCGTCACGGGCCGAGCCGGCCGCCGAGACCGGTCTGCCCGAGATGGTCCACGCCCTCCGGGCGCGGCTGGAGGCGCTGGAGCAGACGGTGGGTGAGGCGCGCGGGCCGGAGCCGCTCGCCGCGGCCGGCTCGCGACCGGAGTTCAACGGCGCGCCCGGCCCGGTGAAGGAGACCATCGGCGGCAGGGTCCACACCTATCGCCGGCCGTAGGAGACACCCGGAGGTGACCTCATGGTGCAGGCGATCGAGAACCTCACCGCGCTGACCACCCGCCTGGTCACCTCGCAACCCCATCCGCGGCTCAAGGGCTGGGACCGGCTGGTCGTCGACGTGCTCGACGCCCGGCCGGTCGCCGGCCGGGCCGACCTGCTGTCCCGGTACGTGGGCGAGCGCCTGGAACTCGCGGCGCCCCGGGCGCTGGTGGCGGGCCTGCCCCCGGGGACCGTCATCCGGCTCAGGGCGAAGCTCGCCGGGGGCGGCGCGATGGCCGAGAAGCAGCCCCCGCCGGGCACGTTCGCGGCGGAGCCGCCCCGCTGAGCGGTCTCAGGCCCGTCCCCGCCGCCCCCGCATCCCTCCCAGCTCTCCCCTCAACCGCTGTGCCCGCAGGACCAGTTCCAGTTCGAAGCGGCGGTCGGGGTCGTCGATCTCGTCGCCCCACAGTTCGCGGATCTGGCGCAGGCGGTAGCGGACCGTCTGGGGGTGGACGCCCAGGCGGGTGGCCACCTCCGGAGCGCCGCCGCGGGTCTCCAGCCAGGCCAGGAGGGTCTCGGCGAGGCGCCGGCCGTGGGTGGGGCCGCAGTGGGTCAGGGGGGCCAGGCACCTCAGGGCCAGGTCGTCGATGAGTTCTTCGGGCTGGAGGAGGACCAGGGCCTCGGTGTGTTCGGTGCAGTAGAGGACCTCGCCGGAGGGGAGGAGGTCCCGTTCCATCAGACGGACCGCCGCCTCGGCCCAGCGCAGGGACTTGGCCGCCTCGGTGAGCGGGACCGGTGGGCCGATCGCGCCGGACCAGCCGGCCAGGGCCCGGTGCATGAGCTCGGAGCGGCCCGCCGCGTCCGGCTCGGGCACGACCATGCGGGGCTGCTCGTACTCCATGTCCAGCAGAACGCCCTGGCCGACCGCGGGGGCCATCGCCTCGCGGGCGGGGCGGAGCAGGACGCCGACCGCGACCTTCGCCGGTAAGGGCCAGCCGATCCGGGCGGCGCGTTCGGTCAGGGCCTCGGAGGGATCGCCGCGGTGGTGCTCGGCGAGGAGGAGCTCCATGAGGCGGCGTTGCAGACGCAGGCGTTCGCCGGCCTGGCGGGCGGCTGCCTCTGCGTAGCCGCGTACGGACTGGTCGACCAGGCCGTCGAGGTACTCGTAGCCCGCGTCGACGAGTTCGTACATCGCCGGGGGCGGGATCTCCACGCGCTGGCCGATGTCGGCGAAGCGGCGCCAGGCCAGGCGTACGCCCATGCGGTAGATGGCCTGGAGGGAGTCGAGGGAGCGGCCGTTGAGGCCTTCGCCGCGGCCGAAGTCCTGGAAGACGCCGGGCGGGACGGTCGGGCGCCCCTCCGAGTGCTCCAGGTGCTGCACGAAGACCTCGATGGCCCGGCGGATGCCGACCAGGGCCATCGGCTCGCCGGAGTCGTCGAGGACGACGGGCAGGTGCGGGTACTCCCGCTGGATCTCGCAGAGGATCTCCTCGGCGAGGGCGGGCGCCTCCGCCATGGCGATCGCGGCGAACCGGCGTACCTGGAAGCGCGGTACCTCGTGCCAGGCCGAGCGCGTCGAGAGGGCGGCTGCGGTGCGGGCGGCCGTCACGGTCAACTCCCCTGGTCCGTTTGCTCGTACGTGATCAGGGGGGTGTTCGGTTGGTCGGGTGTGGCTTCGAGCAGCGCGACGACGCCCAGCGCGGCGCCCACGGCCAGGGCGGCGGCGAGCGCGACGGTCAGCGCGGCAGCGAGCAGTCTCGACATCGCAGGGTCAGCCTCTCTGTCCGGATTCGTCCGGAGATCGTCCGGAGGTTTCCCCACCTCGGCGTCCCGTCCCTGCCTGTCGCGCCCAGTTTCGACAAGCATTGACACCCCGTCAAGAGCCGCCTACGGTTCCCGGCCCAACCGCACGTGCGCATTCCGCCGCCGTGCCGGCCCTCTCGTACGTCGAGCCGTCCCAAGCCACTGGAGTGCCCGGATGCGCCGTACAACCTCTCCCTTTTCCCTGGTCCTGCTGGGTCTCGGTACGTTCCTGCTGGTGCTGGCGCCCCTGCTCGCCTGGTACGTGGAGCCCCGTGCAGCGGTGAACCCGATCGACATCGACACGACCGCCGTCTACACCGGCCGGGGCAGCGTCTTCGACACTGACCGGATCGAGACGGTTCCCGACCGGAAGATCACCGTGACCCAGCGGGTACGGGGCAACGTCGAGGACAGCGAACGCAGCGGCAACGCCGTCTGGGACGTGACGACCACGGTCGACACCGACAAGTCGCTGCCGGCCGCCGATCCGCACGACGCGCTGGACTTCGTGCCGCACCGCTGGGTGATGGACCGGAAGACCACGCGGCCCGTGCACTGCTGCGGGGAGAAGCCCTACATCGAGGGCGAGGCGTACCTGAAGTTCCCCTTCGACGTGCAGAAACGCTCCTACCAGTGGTGGGACAACACCCTCGGCGACACGGTCGTGCTGCGCTACCGGGGCACCGCGAAGATCCAGGGCTACACGGGCTACAAATTCACCGGCTCCGTGCCGCCGACGAAGACCGGCACGCGCATGGTGCCCGGCAGTCTCGTCGACCAGCCGAACCGGCCGCAGGTGCTGGCCGAGGAGTGGTACTCCAACCACGGGTTCGAACTGGTCGTGGACCAGGCGACGGGCCGCGTGATCTACGCGCAGACCGGCCCGAAGCGGACCCTGCGGGCGCCGGGCGGGAAGAAGGACGCGGCGGTGCTGCTGGACAGCCGGAAGGTCTCGTTCACCACCGCGACGCAGAAGGAAGCCGTGCGGCAGGCGAAGCGGGACAGCGGGCAACTGCGGACGGTGGGCACGACGCTGCCGATCGGGGCGGCGGCGGGTGGCTTCGTGCTGGCGGTGGTGGGGGGTGTTCTCGTGGCGCGTGGGCGGAAGGAGCCGGAGAGCCCCGTTCCGGCCGATACGTCCGGTACGCCCCAGCCCACCCTCACGATGTGATGTGACGTCAGCTCCAACAAAGCCGGAAATTGTCACGTCGGTGAGTAGCCGTGGCGAACGTCCGGGCGAAAACTGTCCAACCCCACCCGAGCACATCCCGTCCACACTCCCCTCCCAGGAAGAGCTCAGGCCCCGCACAGACCGACCCCCTGTGACGACGACACCCCCCACGGTTTCCCCACGCTGAGTTCCGCACCCCAACACGAGTTGGAGCACCCATGCCCCAGCACGTACCGTCCCGGCTGCGTGCCGCGCTCCCCAGTGCGTCGCAGCACCTCTCGGCGCTCCCCCCACATCCGCGCCGGATCGTTTTTCTCGCCCATCGTGATCTGGACAACCCCTCCGCCGGCGGCTCCGAGCTGCTGGTCGACCGACTCGCCGACGGACTGACCCGGCTGGGGCACCAGGTGACCCTGCTGTGCGGAGGGCCCGCTTCCCCCAAGCTCTCGGCTTCGCTCGAGCAGGGAGGTGCCCCCATCCGCGACTACCGGGTCGTCTCCGCCGGCGGCCCCTACGGCCACTATCTGCGCGCCCGGTCGGCCTTCACCCGGCAGGTCGGCGCCTGCGACCTGCTGGTCGAGGTGTGCAACGGCATGCCCTATCTGGCGCCGCTGTGGCACCGGGGGCCGACGCTGACCCTGGTCAACCACGTCCACACGGACCTGTGGCCGATGCGCTTCGGCGGGCCCCTGGCCCCGGCGGCGCGGATCGGCCGAAGACTCGAACAGTGGGCGCTGACCGGCGCGCAGCAGCGGAGTCTGCTCGTCGCCGTGTCCTCCTCCACCGCGCACGCGCTGCGGGCGATCGGCGTCGAGCGGGACCGGATCCGGGTCGTGCACAACGGGGTCGAGGAACCGGGGCCGAGGGCCGAGCGTTCGCCGGAGCCGTTGTTCGTCGCCGTCGGGCGGCTCGTCGAGTACAAGCGGATCGATCTGCTGCTGCGGCTGTGGGAGCGGGTACGGCCGGTGACCGGCGGGCGCCTGGTGATCGTCGGGGACGGGCCCGAGCGGAGCCGTCTGGAGCAACTGGCGGGTCCCGGAGTCGAGTTCACCGGGTACGTCTCCGAAGCCGAGAAGCACCGGCTGCTGTGTGCGGCCTGGCTGCTGCTGCACCCGTCCGCCGTGGAGGGGTGGGGGCTGGTGGTGACGGAGGCCGCGGCCCGCGAGACCCCTGCCGTCGCCTTCGACGTGCCCGGGCTCAAGGACTCCGTGGTCGACGGTGAGACCGGCGTCCTCGCACGGGGCGAGTCCTCCTTCGCCGCGGCGTGGTGCGCGTTGGCCCTCTCCGGGCGGCGGCGGGAGCTGATGGGGAAGGCGGCGCGGGAGCGGGCCGCACAGTTCCGGTGGGACCGGACGGTGCGGCAGTTCAGGGCGGTCGCCACGGAGGCGGTGAGGAGCTGCGCCCCGTGAAGCCGCCCACGCGCCCGCGCGGCGGACCCGCAGATGTCTCAGCCTCGCGCCCCTATGTGCGCGACCCCTCGTTCCGGAGATCTCTCGCCCTGTTCCGTGCCTTCCTCCATGAGCAGGACGATCCCGAGGCGTGCTACTCGCTGCTCGCCCGCGACGCCGTCGACCAGGTCGAGTCCTACGACGGGCCGGTCGCCGGGCGTACCGTGCTCGACGTCGGTGGCGGTGGCGGGTACTTCACCGGGGAGTTCCGGCGCCGCGGGGCGAACGCGTTCCTCTTCGAGCCCGACCTGGCCGAGCTCGGTGAGAAGCCCCCCGACGCGGCCGTCGTCGCCGACGGGTACCTGCTGCCCGTGCGGGACGGCGCCGCCGACGTCACCTTCTCCTCCAACGTGCTGGAGCACGTGGCGGATCCGGAGACGTTCCTGAGTGAGCTGGCCCGGGTGACCCGCCCGGGCGGGCTGATCTACGTGTCGTTCACCAACTGGCTGTCGCCGTGGGGCGGGCACGAGTGGGCCCCGTGGCACTACTTCGGCGCCGACCGGGCCCGCGCCCGCTACCTGCGGCGGACCGGCAGGCCGGCCAAGCACACCCTCGGCGAGAACCTGTTCGCCGTGCACATCGGCTCCACCCTGCGGCAGGTGCGGGCCCGGGACGACGTCACGGTCGTCTCGGCGCGCTCCCGCTACTGGCCGTTCCTCGCGGAGGCCGTCGTCAAGGCGCCCGGCATCCGCGAGTTCGCCACCTGGAACCTCCTCCTCATTCTGCGGCGGTGTCCTGCATGACGACCACGGTTCAGGCTCCTCCCCCGGCAGCCGTCCCCACCACCGCGACCACCGCGGGCCCGCCCGACGGCCCGCGGTCGCGGCGCTGGCTGATGGGCTTCTGGGCCGTGGTGTTCGTGTTGTTCCTCGCGGTGCAACCCGGGCGGCAGACCTTCGACACCAAGCTCGGAGTCACGGTCGATCCGGGGCAGTTCCTCGCCGATCTGGGCCAGTTGTGGCACGACCGGGCCGGCTTCGGCGGGATCCAGGACCAGTACGTCGGCTATCTGTGGCCGATGCTGCCGTTCTACTGGCTGTGCGACCTAGTGCGGCTGCCAGTGTGGCTGGCGGAGCGGCTGTGGCTGTCGCTGATCGTGTCCGTCGCCTTCTGGGGGGCGCTGCGGCTGGCGGAGCGGCTCCGCGTCGGGAGCGGGGCGTCCCGTCTGCTGGGTGCGGTGGCGTACGCGCTGTGGCCGGTGTTCACGACCGTGATCGGGTCGACGTCGGCGGCCGCGCTGCCGGGGGCGTTCCTGCCGTGGGTGCTGCTGCCGCTGACGAACGAGCGGTACGCCGCCCGGGTGGCGGCCCTGCGGTCGGCGCTGCTCGTGCCGTTCATGGGCGGGGTGAACGCGTCGGCGACGCTGGCCTCGCTGCTGCCGGTCGGGCTGTACCTGCTGTCGCGGCCGCCCGGGCCCCGGCAGCGCAAGCTGATCGCCTGGTGGGCGCCCGCCGTGATCGTGGTGACGGCCTGGTGGTGGGTGCCGCTGCTGCTGCTCGGTGTCTACGGCGAGAACTTCCTCCCCTATATAGAGACTTCGCAGACGACGACGGACACCATGGCGGCGACCGAGGCGCTGCGCGGGGCCGGCAACTGGGTCGCCTATCTGCACCTCGGTGAGGCGTGGCTGCCGGCCGGCTGGGCCGTGGCCTCCTCCGTCGTCGTGATCGTCTGCTCGGCGCTCGCCGCCGGACTCGGGCTGGCCGGGCTCGCGCGGCGGGACATGCCCGAGCGGCGGTGGCTGGTCCTGACGGTGCTGGTGGCCGTGCTGGTCCTGCTCGCCGGGTACGGCGGGGCGTTCGGGGCGCCGTTCCACGGCATCGTGCAGGGCTGGCTGGACGGGTGGCTGTCGCCGTTCCGGAACATCTACAAGTTCCAGACGGGTGTGGCGCTGGCGCTCGTGCTGGGTCTGGCGCATCTGGTGGGCGTGGCCTCCGAGCCGCACGGGGCCCGGCGGGTGCGCGGCCGGCGCTTCGCCCCGCTGATCGCGGCCGTGCTGATCCTGCCGGGGCTGCTGTGGCCCTACCTCAACGGCTCGATCCTCAACCCGGGTTCCTTCCAGAAGCTCCCCACCTACTGGCAGGCGACCGCCGACTGGCTGGAGAAGTACTCCCCCGACTCGCGCGCCCTGGTCGTCCCGGCGACCGCGCACGGCGTCTACACCTGGGGCTCTCCCATCGACCAGCCGCTCGACGTGCTCGCCGAGTCGCGGTGGGCGCAGCGCGACTACGTACCGTTCGGCACGCCCGGCAACCGGCGCGCGATGGACGCCGTCGAGCAGGCGCTGATGTCCGGCTCCCACGTACCCGGCCTGGCCGACTACTTGAGCAGGGCCGGGCTGTACTACGTCGTCGTACGCAACGACCTCGATCCGGACCAGATCGGGTACGTGCCCACCGCGACCGTCAAGCGCACCCTGGAGCAGTCCGGGTACGAGCGGGTGACGGGGCTCGGGCCGGTGATGACCGGCGGCCGGATCGCGCAGGACGCGCCGCTCCAGGTCGAGGGGCTGTACCCGCGGCAGCGGGCCGTGGAGATCTACCGGCCGACGGGGGACGACGTGATCCGGCCCGGGCAGGCCGGACTCGCCCCGGTCTCCGACACGGCCGTGGTGTCCGGCGGGCCGGAGGCGCTGCTGCCGTTGGCGGAGCGGCTGCGCGGCCGGGCGACCGTCCTGACCGGCGACAACCATCCCGGGCTCGGCACGCCGGCCGTGCAGGTGCTGGGTGACGGGCTGCGGCGGGCGGACACCCGGTTCGGGCTGGTCAACGCCGGTACGTCGTACACGTACACGCGCGACGAGCGCAACGCGCCGGACGCCCAGCAGGACCCGGGCGAGAAGCCGCGCCAGATCCTGCCCGCCGAGGGCACGGACCACCAGACGGTGGCCGAACTGCGCGGCGCCCGCTCGGTGTCGGCGTCCTCGTACGGCAACTGGCTGTTCCACCTGCCGCAGTACGACCCGGTGAACGCCTTCGACGGCAACCCGGACACCGCGTGGGCGGAGGGCGCGCCGGACACGCCGGACGGGCAGTGGCTGCGCATCGGCTTCACCGGCTCCTACGACATGCCGTCCTCCTTCAAGGTGACGCCGCTGCCGCAGGAGAGCGTGCGGGCGGCGGCGACGAAGGTGCGGGTGGAGACCGAGAAGGGTGAGAGGACCAGCTTCCTCCAGCCGAACGGCACGACGCAGCGGATCAAGGCGCCCGCGGGCGCGACGGACTGGATGAAGCTGACGATCGTGGACTCCGTGGAGCGCCGGACCGGTCTCACCGGCGCCGGCTTCTCCGAGATCGACCTGCCGGACGTGCAGGTGACCCGTCTGCTGCGGCTCCCGGCGGACGCCGAGAACGCCACGTCGGCCGCGACCCTCGTCTCCCTGCACCGCGCCGCCGACCCGACGGGCCTGTCCGCGACCGGCACCGAGGCGGGCCTGCACCGCCGCTTCACGACACCGGCCGCCGGGACGTTCGAGGTGCGGGCGAACGCGGTGCCGGTGCCGGGCGAGGCACTCGACGAGCTGCTCTACGAGGTCGCGCCCGAGCAGCAGGCCCGGATCGTCGCCACCGCCGACTCCACGGCGCGCCTCGGCGCGGGCCTCGCGGCGCGCAACCTCACCGACGGCGACCTGACCACGGCGTGGATCGCGGGCGACCGGCCGACGATCCACCTGCGCTGGGAGGGCAAGCAGCCGGTCGGCGAACTGGTCCTGGCCCCCGCGGGCGGCCTGTCCGCCCGGGCCTCCGAGGTGCACATCAGCTCCCCCGACGGCGCGGCCATCGCCGGCGCCGACGAGAACGGCTGGGTCCGCTTCCCGCCGATCACCACGGACCGGCTCGACATCACCATCACCGAGACGGCCCCGCTGACCCTGCACAACCCGGTCGCCGACGAGGACCTGCGCCTGCCGGTGGGTCTCACGGAGGCGTACGTCCCGTCCCTCGACCAGTACCGCACCCCGCAGCCGGACGGCACCCGGGAGTTCTCCCTGCCGTGCGGCAAGGGCCCGGACGTGGCGCTGGACGGCGAGCTGTACCAGACGAGCGCGAAGGGCACCGTGCGGGACCTGGTGGAGCGCCGGGGCGTGCGGGTGACCCTCTGCCAGGACGGCCGGGGCGACGCCGAGGTGCGGCTCGCGGCCGGAGAGCACCGGCTGGAGGGCGGAGACGCCGGACCGCTCGCGCTCACGGACGTGACGTTGACCCGCGGCACGGTCCCCGACGCCGCGGCGGCCGGGCGCGACCTGCGGATCCGGGACTGGCTGGGCGACCGGCGCGCGGTCACGGTGGGCTCGGGCGCCGCCTCGTACCTGACGACGTACGAGAACTTCAACGACGGCTGGAAGGCCACCCTGGACGGCAAGGAGCTGACCCCGGTGCGGCTGGACGGCTGGCAGCAGGGCTGGCGGGTCCCGGCCGGGGCGGGCGGCGACGTCAAGCTGTCCTACGAACCGGCCACGACGTACGACGCCGCCCTGATCGGCAGCGGCGCCGGCATCGCGGTCCTGCTGGGCCTGGCGCTGTGGCGCCGCCGCGCCGCCAACCCCGACGCGCCCCAGCCGGCCCCGCCGCTGCCCGGCTTGTGGCTCGGCACGGTGGCGCTGACGCTGGTCGCCGTGGTGATCGCGGGCTGGTTCGCGCTGCTGGTCCCGGCGCTGGCGCTGCTCGCCGCGCGACGGCACACCCTGCTGGTGCCGATCGCGTTCACCGCCCTGGCCGCGGCCGGGATCGTCGCGGCCTTCGGCGCCGGGGAGCCGGTGGGCGCCGGTGCGGGCGCGTTCGGGCATCTGGCCCAACTGCTCGCGCTGATCGGCCTGTTCGCGGGCCTGGTGGGCCTGCGGGAGGGGCCGGCCCCCGAGGCTCCGACACAACGGCTGCCGAAGACCGAACAGGGGGAGGGCACACCCGCATGACGGCACCGGTACGCATCCCGTTCCCGGTGGTGGACGAGGTCTCCCGGCACTGCCTCCAGGAGGAGGAGCCGGAGACCGTCCACATCGAGGTCCACCTCCCGGGTCCCCTCGACCGGGCGCGGCTGCGCAAGGCCTTCCTGGAGGCCCTGCACCGGCATCCGCGGATCCTGATGCGGGAGGCGCGGGGGCCGTGGTACCGGCGGCAGTACGAGTGGGAGCTGACGGCGGAACCGGACGTGGAGGTGGTGACCTTCGCGCCGCCGGGCCCACGAGCCCTGCTTGACGCGCGGGCCCGGGCCCTGGCGGCCGCCCCGCCGCTGTCGGCGTCCCCGCCGATCCGGCTGGAAGTGGTGGACTCGGTCCTCCTCCTCACCATCAACCACACCGCCCTGGACGGCCCGGCGTGCCTGCGCGTCCTGGCCACGGCCGCCGAGCTGTACGGCGGCCGGGACAACGCCCCGGCGGCGCCCCCGACCCGCCCCGCCGAGCCCCGGCAGGACCTCGCGGACACCCCGGCCACCTGGTCGCCCCCGGCGCGGGTGGCGCACGGCACCCCCGACCCCTCCCCGGGCAACGGCATGCTCGTCGCCGAGCTGCCCCTCCCGCACCGCCCCAAGGGGTCGCCGTACACCGTCAACGACCAGCTCATGGCCACCACGGCCCTGACCATCGCGCACTGGAACCGGGAGCACGGCGCCCGTCCCCGACCCCTGCGCATCACGATGCCCGTGGACGACCGCCCCCGCGACACCACGATGCCCATCGGCAACGGCACCCGCCTGGTGGAAGTCCCCTACGCGCCGGGGGAACTGGACGTCACCGACATGCCGGCCCTGTTGCGCCGCACCGCGGAGCGGACCCGTGCCCTGAAGTCCCTCCCCCGCCCTCAGCTGGGTCACGGCGCCGCCCTCCTGACCGCGCCCTGGGCGCCCGTCACCGCCCGCGCCGCCCTCACCCGCACCCTGCGCAGAGCCGCCGCGCCCTGGACGTCGACGACCCTGCTCAGCAACATCGGCCGCATCCCCTACCCGCTGGACTTCGGCGACGAGGCGGGCCGCGCGCACGCCGTCTGGTTCTCGGCCCCGGCCCGGATGCCGCGCGGTCTGACCGTGACCACCGCCTCCACCGCGGGCCGCCTCCATCTGGCCCTGCGCTGGTCGAAGGCGCTGCTCAGCCACGGCGACGGCGCCCACCTCCGCGACCTCTTCGAGCACTACCTGCACACCACGGAGGTGACCCCGTGACGACGCCGACCACCACCGGACCCCCGCCCCGCGACCTGCGCGACTTCTACGAGAATCCGGCCGTCCCGGTCGCCTCCGGCACCCCGCGCAGCCTCCGCCAGGCCCGCATGCTGGCCCGTGCCCTGAGCGGCCCGGCGACCTCGGGCCCGCGGACGATCCTCGACATCGGCTGCGGGGACGGCACCGCCGCCGCCACCGCCGCGCCCCTCCTGCCCGGCCACCGCGTCGTCGGCGTCGACTGGTCCCAGGACGCCCTGCGCCGCGCCCGCACCCGTATCCCGTACGCGGTGCGCGGCGAACTCACCGGCGGCGGGCTGCCGTTCGCGTCCGGCTCGGCCGACGCCGTGCTGTTCAGCGAGGTCATCGAGCACCTCGTCGACCCGGACGCGGCGCTCGACGAGATCCGCCGGATCCTGCGCCCCGGCGGGCATCTGATGCTGTCCACGCCGAACCTCGCCGCCTGGTACAACCGCGGCCTGCTGCTGGCCGGAGTACAGCCCGTGTTCTCCGAGGTCAGCCTGCGCGGCATCCACGGCCGCCCGGGCAAGGAGGTCGTGGGGCACCTGCGCCTCTACACCCCCCGCGCGCTGAAGGAGTTCGTCGCCGCGTCCGGCTTCACGGTCCAGCGGCTGGAAGGGGCTCCCTTCCACGGCGTGCCGCGCCCGCTGCGCCCGCTGGACCGGCTGGCCTGCGCCCGGCCGCAGCTCGCGTCGATCCTGCTGCTGCACGCCAGGAGGACGTAACCCATGTGGTGGGGAGTGGCCGCGGCCCTGCTGGCGAACACCCTGTACAGCCTGGGCTTCGTGCTGGAGAAGCGGGCGCTCACCTCGCTCCCCGAGGTGAGCATCCGGCAACCGGCCCGGCTGCTGCGCCTCGTCCTCGGCAGCCCGCTGTGGATCGGCGGGTCCCTCGCCCTGGCCGCGGGTTTCGCCGCGCAGCTCGTCGTCTACCGCACCCTGCCGATCGCCGCCGCCCAGGGCATCTTCGTCTCCGGCCTGGTGCTGCTGGTGCTGCTGTCGGCGCGGCTGCTCGGGGAGGAGACGTCCGGCCGGGAGCGGTACGCGCTGGGCGCGATCCTGCTGGCGCTGCTGATGGTGGTGCTGTCGCTGCGGGAAGGGTCGGACACCGTCGGCCAGGACGCGCCCTACCAGCTGATCCTGCTGGTGTGCGTGCCGTCGCTGGCGGCCGGGGTGTGGCTGTACACCTCGGCCGAGCGGCGCACCCGCAACCGGCACCGGCGGCCCACGACCGGCGTCGAGTACGGCGTGGCCGTGGGCCTGCTGTACGGCGTCAGCTCGCTGGCCATCAAGGGCGTCGCCGGCCATCTGACGAGCCACGGCGTCGGCGGCGCCCTCCTGGACCTGCTGAGCTCCCCCTATCCGTATCTGCTGCTGTTCACCGGTGCGTTCGGCCTGGTGATGTCCCAGGCGGCCCTGCAACGCTGCCGTGCCTCGCTGATCGTGCCGGTGTGCACGACCGTGACGTCCCTGTTCACGGCGGTGCTCGGCACGCTGTCGTTCGGCGAGGCCCTGCCGGACGAACCGCTGCGGCTCGCGCTGCGGGTGGCGGGCACGGCCCTGGCGGTCGCCGTCCTGCTGACCATGCCGAAGCACGACTCCGCTCCCCAACCCTCCCCACCCGCCAAGGAGCTGGCATCACCATGAAGCCCGACGACCCGCTGCTGAAGATCCTGGCGTGCCCGCTCGACAAGGGTCCGCTGCATCTGCTCGCCGAGGAGGCCGGGCAGGAGGAGGCGCTGTACAACCCACGCCTGCACCGCCGTTACCCGATCACCGACGGCATACCGCAGCTGCTGCCGTCCTCGGGGGAGCAGGTGCCGGACGACGAGCACGAGGAACTCCTGAAGAGGATGGCGCCGTGACCAGCCTGGCGGCCCGAGTCGCCCCTCTGCTGCCCACCCGTCTGGTGGCCGCGGCGGCCCGTGCGCTCTACCCCCGGTTCGAACCGGAGCTGGCCCGGCTCGCCGAGCTGTGCCCGCCGGGCTGCCGTACGGCGGTTGACGTCGGCGGCTGGTACGGGCCCTGGACCCACCGTCTGTCGGGTCTCGCCGAGCGGGTCGTGACGGTCGAGCCCGTGCCCCATCTGGCCCGGCTGCTGGTCGCCGCCGCCCCGCCGAACGTCCGCGTGGTCCGGGCGGCCGCCTCGGACCGGCCGGGCATCGCCCGCCTGTGGCTGCCTTCGGACGACTCGGGCGACCGGGGCGTGTCCTCGCTGGTCCGCCGCGACATCCACGGCCGCGCGCTGGACGTCCCCTGCGTCACGCTGGACGAGCTGGGCCTGCGCGACGTCGGCTTCATCAAGATCGACGTGGACGGCAACGAGCCGGCGGTGCTGCGCGGCGCGACGGGTCTGCTGGCCCGCGACCGGCCGGCCCTGTTCGTGGAGCTGGAGTCCCGCATCCAGCCGATCGCGCCGGTGGTGACCTATCTGTCCCTGCTGGGCTACGACGGCTGGGTCCTGCCCGGCGACACCTGGGTGCCGCTCGCCCGGTTCCCCCTGGAGGACCACCAGGCGGACGCCTCCCACGTCGTCTCCCACGGCCTGCTCCGCCGCGTCCTGCCCTCCCCGGCCCTGCGGGGCCCGCGCTACGTCAACTCCGTCCTGTTCCTCCCCGACGGCCGCCGTCCGGGCAGGACCCCGGTGGGCGACGATGGGACCCATGCCCTCCGGAAAGCACCCCGCTAGCCCCTTCACCCCGCTCGACTTCCAGCTGGTGCTGCTGCGCCGCATGGCCGACCACAATCCCGGCCTGGTGGAGGACGCCCGCCATGAGCTGGGGGTGTCGATCGCGGACATGCGCGAGGCCAACCGGCGCTGGCAGGCGATGGTCCGCTCCCCGCGTTCGCGCGCCCCCCTGTCCCGGTATCGCCAGGTGCTGGGCGACCCCGAGTCCCGTACGTCCCGCCGGATCGGCGACCTCGACTGCGAGGCCTGGCTGTGGCCGGTGCCGCTCTGGCCCTCCCTGCGCTTCGAGGTGCTGACCGCCCCGAACCGCGCGGTGTGGAACGAGTGGCTGGTTCGCGCCCCGGGCGCGACGGGCCCCGAGCTGCGCACGCTGGACGACCTCAGCCCCTGGTCCTGCACGGTCGACGAGGCGGCCCGCGCCTTCGCCCCGGCCCGCCCCTTGGAGGGCACGGCCCCGACCCGGTGGGGACTGGCGTTCACCGCGCCCGACGCCGAGGGCGTCCGGCGGGAGGCGGTCGCGGAGTTCACCTGGGGGCTGGTGCAGCGGGTGGCCGTCACCGGCGCCGAGGGCTGAGCTACGTGAGCCCTGGAGGGCGGCGCGTCTTCGCCGGTACGCACCACCACGCGAGGACCGCCGCGCCCAGATAGGCGAGGGCCCCGATACCCATGCTGGTCCGGACTCCGGTGCCGTAGTTCGCAGCCGAGGCGAGCAGGCTGCCGCCGAGCGCGACGCCGGTGGCGCTGCCGACCTGGCGGGTGGTGTTGAACAGGGCGGAGGCGGCCCCCGAGTAGGCCGGTGGCGCGGCGCCCATCACGGTGGCGGTGGAGCCGGTGAGGGCGAAGGACGTACCGAAGCCGGCGGCCATCATCGGGAGCACCAGGAGCCCGTAGGCGGGGTCGGGGCCGGCGGCGGCCCAGCCGGCCAGGCCCAGCGCGGCCAGGAGCATGCCCGAGATCACCAGCGGGCGGTCGCCGGTACGGCGGGACAGCCGCCCCGACAGGACCGAGGCGAACATCGTCATCGCCACCGCCGGGAACAGCGCGAGGCCGGTGCCGAGGGCGCTGTAGTCGCGCTGGTGCTGGAACTCCAGGCTGGCGGTGAACACCATGCCGTAGAAGCCGAAGTTGAAGAGCAGGCCGATGACGGCTCCGCCGCTCATGGCGCGTGAGTGCAGCAGGCTCAGCGGGAGGGCGGGAGACCGCGCCAGCCGCTCGCGCAGCGCGAAGGCAGCGGCGGACAGGACGGCCAGGCCCAGACCGGCGAGCACGGCCGGGTCCGACCAGCCGCGCCGCCCGGCCTCGTTGAGCGCCGCGGTCAGCAGGGCCACCGCCGCGACGACGGCGACCTGCGCCGGCCAGTCCAGGGCCCGGTCGGCGCGCCGGGGCGAGCGGGCCACGTGCCGCAGCGTCAGCAGCAGGCAGGCGGCGCCGACGGGCAGGTTGATCAGGAACACCCAGCGCCAGCCGACCGTGGAGACGAGCAGCCCGCCCAGCAGCGGCCCGGCGGAGGCCGCGATGCCCGCCATCGAACCCCACAGCCCGAAGGCCCGTGAGCGGACGTCCGGCTCCGGGTAGGCCTGCTGGAGCAGGGCCAGCGAACCGGGCACGATCAGCGCCGCGCCGAGCCCCTCCACCAGCCGGGCCACCACCAGGAAGGCGGCGCCGGGCGCGAGCGCGCAGGCCGCCGAGGACGCGGTGAACACCGCCACGCCCCAGCAGAAGACCCGCCGGTTGCCCAGCCGGTCCCCCAGCGCCCCGCCCGTCAGCAGGAACCCGGCGAAGACCAGCGTGTAGCCGTCGGTGATCCACTGGATGCCGGTGAGCGAGGCCGACAGCTCCCGCCCGACCACGGGCACGGCGACGTTGATGACCGTCACGTCCAGGATCACCATGAAGTACCCGGCGCACACCGCGAGCAGCGGTGCCCAGGTCCGTTGCTCCGGGGGCATGGTGGTACCACTACACCAAAAGCCTCACCCAGGGGCGTATGCCTCGCGCGCCGCGCTCAGCCGGCGGCGGCCAGCACCGCCTCCACCACCCTCGGCACGGATCCCGGGTGCAGATGGAGGAACAGATTCGGCTCGATCAGCTCCAGCTCCATCACGCACGGCTCGCCGTCGGGCCCGGTGACCAGGTCCACGCGTGCGTACAGCAGCTCCGCGTCCCCGGGCACGGCGGCCAGCGCCTTCTCGGCGACGGCCAGTTCGGCGGCGGTCGGCTCCCAGGGGCGCAGGTCGGGGTGGGCGACCTTGTCCGCGTCGTACGGCGTGCCCGGCGCGAGGACGGCGCCCTTGACGCTCGCGTGCAGCAGGCGTCCGCCGAAGAACTGCAGGGCCCGCTCGCCGTGGGTGTCGATGCTGCTCAGGTAGGGCTGCACCATGACGGTGAACCCCTCGGCGTGCATGCGCTCGGCCTGCCGCACGGCGGCGTCCCGCTCCCCGGCCGGGTAGCGGGCGGCGTACCGGGCACCGGCCCCGGAGGCGGGCTTCACGACGAACTCGCGGTCGGCGGGCAGGTCGAGGGCGTCGCCGGGCGCGAAGTACCGGGTGGGCACGACGGGCACCGCGGCCTCCGCGAGCCGCCCGAGGTAGCGCTTGTCGGCGTTCCACCGCACGACACCGGCCGGATTGGCGAGCCGGGTCGCCTTCGCGCACCGCTCGGCCCACGCCGCGAACTCCTCGGCGCGCCAGCTGTAGTCCCAGGTGGAGCGGATGAGGGCGAGGTCGAAGGCGGCCCAGTCGACGTCCGGGGCGTCCCAGCAAGCGGCGACGGCGTCGGCCCCGGCCTCCCGCAGCGCCCGCACCAGAACGGGCAGGTCGCGGTCCTTGTGCTCCTCGCCGCGGGGGTCGTAGGTGACGACGGCGATGCGCGGGGTGCCGGCCACGGCGACTCCATCCTCGTACGGACGATCGATGCACGGACGATCGATGCGATGTCCGTCGCAGGCTAACAATCCCGTCCGGAACCGCGACACCCCGTTTGACCTTCACCTTCGGTGAAGCCCCAGCATCGGTGGCGGAACGAGGACGAGCGCGAGGAGCGCGGGACCGCAGGGGGTCGCATGACCATGCTGACGATCGGCGCGTTCGCGAGGGCCTGCCGGCTCTCGCCGAAGGCACTGCGCCTGTACGACGAGCTGGACCTGCTGCGGCCCGCCCGCGTGGACCCGGACACCGGGTACCGGTACTACGCGGCCGGGCAGCTGGAGCGGGCCCGGCTGGTGGCGTGGCTGCGGCGGCTGGGCATGCCGCTGGCCGAGATCCGCCGGGTGTGTCTCCTGCACGACCGCGACTCCACGGCCGCCGCCCGCGAGGTCCGTGCCTACTGGGCGCGGGTCGAGGCGGAGACGGCGGTCCGGCGGGACCTCGCCGCGTTCCTGGTCGATCACCTGACGACGGGCCCGGACGGGCCCGGGAAGGACACCGCCATGCTGGAACTGCGCTATTCCGCCCACTCGGACACCGGCCGCGTACGCCCCGCCAACCAGGACACCGCCTACGCGGGCACCCGCTTGCTCGCCGTGGCCGACGGCTTCGGACCGGCCGGCGCACCCGCGAGCAGCGCCGCGGTGGAGGCCCTGCGCTTCCTGGACACGGACGAGATACCGGCCGGCGGCGTCCTCGACGTCCTGGAGGACGCGGTACGGGGCGCCGAACAGGCCGTCCGGGACGTCGCGGACGGCTCCGACGACATCGGCACGACCCTGACGGCCCTGCTGTGGACGGGCTCACGGCTCGCGCTGGTGCACATCGGCGACTCCCGCGCGTATCTGCTGCGCGGCGGGGAGCTGTTCCGCATCACGCACGACCACACGATGGTCCAGTCGATGGTCGACGAGGGCCGGCTGGCGCCCGAGGAGGCGGCCTCCCATCCCGAGCGCGCCCTGCTCCTGAAGGCCCTGACCGGAGGCGCGTCCAGCGCGGCCCCGGACCTCCGCCTCCACGACACCCGGGCCGGCGACCGGTATCTGCTCTGCTCCGACGGCCTGACGGGCGTCGTCCCCGACCACCGCGTCAGGGAGCTCCTCGCCTCACCCCTCTCCCCCGGCGAAACCGTCTCCGCCCTGGTCGGGGCGGCGAACGCGGCGGGCGGCCCGGACAACGTCAGCTGCGTGGTGGCGGACGTGGTGGAGCCCTGACCCGGACGGCGTAGGACCACGGGCCGTGGGGGTCCCCGGCCGGTCTACTGGCCGGAAGACCGACGGAGGAAGGGATTCTCATGGCTGTGGTGCTGACCCTGCGCTGGGCCGGGGTGACGCCCGAGCAGTACGACGCGATGCTCGACACGGTGGGCTGGGAGAAGCAGGTACCGGACGGTCTCGTCCTGCACGTGGCCTGGTTCGAGCCGGGGGTCATGCACGTGACCGACGTGTGGGACGCCGAGGAGGACTTCCAGCGCTTCTTCGCCGAGCGCCTCGCCCCGGCCGTCCAGCAGGTCGGATTGCAGGGGCAGCCCGAGGTGGAGGTCTCACCGGCACACCGGCGATTCGTGGCGCCCGGCACGGACGGGGGCGCCTGAGCCGGGAGCGGGGCCCGGAAGAACGCAACGCCGCACCCCAGGGCGGGGTGCGGCTCAGCGTGATGAACTCCACGAAGAGTCCACCCCTATTGCTCCGATTTCCGCAGCTTCTCTCGTGATCATACGGTCCGATCTTCTCCCTATAGTTGCCTGACCATCACCGGGGGGTGGTGTGTGTGCACATAGAGGGGGGAGAGTGAAGAAGCGTCTTGTGGCGACGACCGCGTCGCTGGCCTTGTGCTTGTCACTCACCGTTCAGTCGGCCGAAGCGGCCCTGGACGACGGCAGAACCGAGCGACTGCAGGAGGTTGCTTCGGGCAAGGGGGCCGCGGGAGATCGCGCGCGGAGCACTGAAGCGCCCGACGAGACGGCGGCCGGACTGGCCGCCGTCCTCCAGGGGAAACACGTCGAGGTGCTCTCAGCACGTACTGAAGACTCGACGACCTGGGCCAATCCCGACGGCACGATGACTACGGACGTCGCTTCGGGAGCCGTCCGGGTCAAGGAGAACGGCCGGTGGCATCCCATCGATACCGGGTTGGTGGACGCGGGAAGCCGGCTGGAACCCAGGACCGCAGCCGCCGAAGTCGAGCTGTCCGACGGCGGCAACGAGGATTTCGCGCGGGTCAGCAGCGGCGACCGCACATTCGGACTGGACTGGGGCAGCTCACTGCCTGCTCCCAGGATCGACGGTGACACCGCCGTCTATCCCTCCGTTGTGCCGAACGGGGACCTCCACGTCACCGCGCTGCCGCACGGTTTCACCGAGTCACTGATCCTCAAAAAGCGGCCGAGCGGCCCTGTGGAGCTCCGCCTCCCGGTAACCCTGAAGGGGGTGAAGCTGGAGAAGACCGCTCGGCGGCATCTTCGACTCGAGGACGCCCGCGGCTCGCTCGTGGCGAGCGCACCTGCCCCCCGGATGTGGGGTACGGGCATCGATTCCCGCTCGGGCGACCCGGTCAAGACCGCGGAGATCGCCACCACGGTCGAAGAGACGACCGACGGAACCGTGCTCGTGCTCAAGCCGAGCCAGGAATTTCTCAGCGATCCGGAGGTGACCTATCCGGTCACCATAGATCCAACCACTACTCTCGCCGCCTCGACCGATACCTGGGTCGCCACGAACTACCCCGACTCCCAGCGTGGTTCCACGGAGCTGAAAGCAGGGACGTACGACGGAGGCACCACGCAGGCTCGGTCGTACGTGAAATTCGACGTCGCGAAGTACGCAGGCAAGCACATTCTGAGCGCAAGCCTCCGGCTGCATTCGTACTGGGCGTCCACGTGCGCCACGGATGGCTCCGGCGTCGAGGTCCGGCGGATCACGGGGAACTGGGACCCCAGCACGGTCGCGTGGGGCGGTCAGCCCGCCACCACGACTGCCGGCGGCGCGGTGTCCAAAGCGGCCTACGGTCACAGCTCGGCATGCCCTGCCAACTTCATGCGCTGGAACGTCACAGACATCGCACAGGCCTGGGCTGACGGTACTCCCAACCACGGCCTGCAGATCAGGGCGGTGGACGAACTGGACTCCAAGAGCTGGCGCCGCTTCCGCTCCGCCAACTACGTCGACGGATCTCAGGGACCCACCGAGCCCGCCCTGTCCATCACGTACAACACCAAGCCCGGCGTCGCCTCACCGGTGAGCCCTGCCGCTGACACGGCCACCGCCGACACCACGCGACACTCCGGGCCAAGGCCACGGACGCCGACGGCAACCCGGTGCGCCTGACCTTCGAGGTGTGGGATTCCGCCGGCACCAGCAGGGTCGCCTCCGGCACCTCGGCGTACGTCGCATCCGGAACGCCGGGCAGCTGGACCTCGCCCGCTCTGGCGGTCGGTGCCTACAAGTGGCGGGTCGCCACTTACGACGGGACCGACTGGAACGGCACCTGGTCGGCCTGGCGCACCCTGAGCGTGGATCCGTCCGTTCCCGCCGCTCCGACCGTCTCGTCGACGACCTACCCGGCTGATGGACTGTGGCACGGGGGCGCGGGCACCGCAGGAACGTTCACTCTGGCGGATCCCGCCGGCAAGGCAGCCGTCGCGGAGTACGTCCTCAACGGCGGGGCAACGCAGACCGTCGTCCTCACCGGCGGCAAGACCACCGTCACGGTGAATCCCCCCACGCGCGGCACCCACACTCTGACCGCTCGGGTCAAGAGCGCCGCGGGCATCTGGTCCGACCGGGCCGAATACACCTTCCGCGTCGGCGCCATCACCGGCGAACTCCCCATGGCGTTCGTGAACGAGATCGCCGAGGCACACTTCGCGGACCTCCTCCACCCTCACGAAGGACTGGAGGAAACCGAGGAGCTGGAGGACGAGATCCCGGAGGAAGACGACACACCGCCCGGCTACATCGAGGAGATCGACCCGGAGAAGCCGGAAACCGAAGACTCCGCAGCCCAGACGGCGACGACCGAGCTGCCCCTCACATCCGACGGCTCGATATCCGGCAACAGCGCAGACGGCGCGGGCCAGACCTTGATCGATCTCCCTGTCGCCTCCGCCACGGCTGCACAATTGAGCGAGACCGGCCTGGTGATATACCCCAACACCCAGCGTGACGCCGACACCATCGCCGTCCGCGACAGCGAGAATCGAGTCGAAGTCTTCCACCAGCTGCGCAGCAGCGAGGCACCGCAGACGTTCACCTACCAGGTCGACCTGCGGGCAGGGCAGGAGATCTCCGCCGTGTCCGGCAACACGGTGATGATCGCGGACGGGCAGAGCAATGTGGTCACCTTCCTCAGCGCCCCCAAGGCCGTCGACGCAAAGGGCACCGAAGTTCCCGTGACGATGAAGGCGGCTGGGGCGAGCATCGAGGTTGCCCTCGCCCCCGCCGCCGGGCAGACGCTCGCGTTCCCCGTGCTGCTCGACCCGAGCGGAGCAAGCTACGACGTGACTCCCTCCGAGCGCAGGTACTGCATGTGGAACCCCTATGACTGTTCCAAGGCCCGAGACATGGCAGAGGTCGCGGTCAAATACGCCAAGGATTACTACGCCGACAGCTCCCTCTGGCTGGGAAAGGGTGACGCTTTCCGGCACTGCTACTGGAACGCGCTGATGGAGATCTACATCGACCACGAAACGGCCTACGAAGTAGCCACCCGGCACGAATCGCAGTCGAGAGGCAACGACAAGGAGATGGATCTCAGGAACAATAAAAAGGGACGGGCGATAGGGAGGTACTACAACGAGCGACACTCGAACGGAGAAGCCTCCAAGAAGGCCAGGTCCTCTTGCAAGAGCAACTTGTCCAGGGGCAACCTGTGGATCGTCAAGAGCGGCCGGCTCGTCAGGAGCAACGCATGAAGAACGCACTGACCCATCGGGTAGCACCGATCCTGCTGCTGGTGCAGGCCGCGTACCTCGCCCTGCTTGAGTTCGCGTTCGCTTTCCTGGCTCCGGAAACCGGAGAAATCGACCACACCGAGCCTGCTGGAAGCAGCGGCGTCGTCTACGCCCTCGTGGTCGGTGCGGCGTTCCTGGGCCTGATCGGAGGAGCCGCGCTGCTGGGCTCGGTTCAGGCTCGGGCCAGGACGGCCGGTCGCCCTTTGCGTGTCGTGTGGCTCGCACTGCTCGGGCTCGGTGAGCTCGCTGTGGCCGGAATGTTCTTGAATTCGATCGTCGCCGAATCGGTCGGGCCGGACACGGTGATCGGCACACTGGCCATCGTCATCAGTTGTGGTGTGGCCCTCTGCTGCTTCGACGAATCCAGAAAAGCGATCCGTCGCAAACCACGCGCCTCGGTCTGAGTGCCGGCGGGCGGAGCCGGGAATGCATTCCCCGGTTCCGCCCGCAGCGCATACACCGGTTCGCCGCAGCACCGGGCACCGGCATCTTCCGGGTCGCGGGAGCGCAGGCTCGCCGTGGCCGCGCCCGCCGTCTCGCGACCGTCGTGGACGTCAGCGCCTTCTCCACGAACGGCGTGCTCGTCCTGGCCGCCGTCCCGGCGTGGACCGCGAGCGTTTCTTCCGGCAGTGGATGGTGTACGGAGGGATCGTGGTCGCGGTCGTCCCGCGGCGGCGTGGCTGGTGATGGTCGTCCCCGGCTGGGGCAGCTCACCCGCCGACCAGTGGAGCAGGCAGACAGCTGCCGGCAGACAGCTAAGGAGACGTGACGCGTGACCTCCCTCTTCCCGGCCCTGACCGGTGGCTCACCCGACCGGGCCGCCCTGCGGTTCGGCGAGCGCTCACTGACGTACGCGGAACTCGCCGCCGCGGCCGGTGCGACGGCCGAACGCATCGGGGGCGCCCGCCGGGTCGCCGTCTGGGCGACGCCCACGATGGAGACGGCCGTCGCCGTCGTCGCGGCACTGCTGGCCGGAGTGCCCGCCGTGCCGCTCAACCCCAAGTCCGGTGAGAAGGAGCTCGGGCACATCCTGACCGACAGCGCCCCCGGCCTGGTGCTGACAGCACCCGACGACCAACTCCCGGACCCGGTACAGGGCTTGGACCGGGTCGACGTTGACGTGCACGGCACCGGCGCCGCCCCCGTGGAGCCCGCCGACGACAGCGCCCCGGCCCTGATCGTCTACACCTCCGGCACCACCGGCCCGCCCAAGGGCGCCGTCGTCCCCCGCCGGGCCATCGCGAGCACTCTCGACGCCCTGGCCGACGCCTGGCAGTGGACCGGCGACGACGTCCTCGTCCACGGACTGCCGCTGTTCCACGTGCACGGCCTGGTGCTGGGCATCCTCGGCCCGCTGCGGCGCGGCGGGTCGGTGCGGCACCTGGGCCGCTTCACCACCCAGGGCGTCGCCCGCGAGCTCAACGCCGGCGCGACCATGCTGTTCGGCGTGCCGACGATGTACCACCGGATCGCCGAGGCCGTGACGAGCGACCCGGAACTGGTGAAGGCGCTGACCGGAGCGCGGCTGCTGGTCTCCGGCTCGGCGGCGCTGCCCGTGCACGACCACGGCCGCATCGCGACCGCGACCGGGCGGCGGGTGATCGAGCGGTACGGCATGACGGAGACACTGATGAACACCAGCGTCCGCGCCGACGGCGAGGCCCGCCCGGGCACGGTCGGCGTGCCACTGCCGGGCGTGGAGCTGCGGCTGGTCGAGGAGGACGGTTCGCAGGTCACCGCGTACGACGGGGAGACGGTGGGCGAGATCCAGGTGCGCGGTGCGAACCTGTTCACCGAGTACCTCAACCGTCCCGACGCCACGGAGGCCGCCTTCACCGCCGACGGCTTCTTCCGCACCGGCGACATGGCGGTGCGCGACCCCGACGGCTACGTGCGGATCGTCGGCCGCAAGGCCACCGACCTGATCAAGAGCGGCGGTTACAAGATCGGGGCCGGTGAGATCGAGAACGCACTCCTCGAACACCCCGGGGTGCGGGAGGCGGCCGTCACCGGGGAGCCGGACGCCGATCTGGGTGAGCGGATCGTGGCGTGGATCGTGCCGGAGGATGCCCAGTCGCCGCCCGGGCTGGAGGAGTTGGCCGGTCATGTGGCGCGGCGGCTCGCCCCGCACAAGCGGCCGCGGGTCGTGCACCACCTCGACGCGCTGCCCCGCAACGACATGGGGAAGATCATGAAGCGGGCGCTGGCCCATGGCTGAGCACTATTCGGCCCGCGAGGCCGTCACCGCCCTCGCCGACGACGCCACCTTCGCCGAACTCCCCGTCCCGGCGCGGAGGCCGAAGCCCGACGGTCCGCTCGGCTGGCCGGGCTACGACGCCTCCCGTGCCCGGGCCGCCGAACGCACCGGCGAGCAGGAGTCCGTGGTGTGCGGCACCGCCCGGATCGGCGGCACCCGGGCCGTGCTGATCGCGTTCGAGTTCGGCTTCCTCGGCGGCTCCCTGGGGGAGGGCACCGGCGACCGGCTGGAGGCGGCCTACGCGTACGCCCGGGAACGCCGCTTCCCGGTCGTGCCGCTGGTGGCGACGGGCGGCAGCCGCATGCAGGAGGGCATGCGGGCGCTGACCCAACTCCAGCGTGTGGCACGTCAGTCGGCGCTCACCCGGGAGGCCGGTCTCGCGCAGGTCGCGGTCCTGCGCGACCCGACCACCGGGGGCGGCTGGGCCACCCTGGGCGCGGGCGCCGACGTGGTGCTCGCGCTGCCCGGCGCCCAGGTGGGCTTCGCCGGCTCCCGGGTGCGGCCGGCGGACGCGGACCCGGCGGCGTACACCGCGGAGGCGCAGCTCGCGGCGGGCGCGGCGGACGCGGTCGTACGGCCGGAGGAGCTGCGGGAGACGCTCGGACGGTGGCTGCGGCTGCTGACGTGCCCGTCGACGACGCCCGCGCCGCCGCCCGGAGCGCTCGGCGGGTCCACGACCCTGCCCGCCACCGGGTGGGACGCCGTCCGCCGCGCCCGTTCCCCGCAACGGCCACGCGCCACGGCCTACTTGGACGCCTACTTCACCGACCGGGTCGCGATCAGCGGCGACCGCTGCGGCGGCACCGACCCGGACGGCATGGTGTGCGGCTTCGGCACCCACGAGGGCCGGACCGTCGCCTACGCCGCGCAGACCGGGACCGCGGCCCGCCCCGCCGGCTACCGCACCGCCGCCCGGCTGATCCGCCTCGCGGACCGGCTCGGCATCCCGGTGCTGACCCTCGTGGACACCCCGGGTGCGGCCAACGACGCGGAGGCGGAGCGGCAGGGCGCGGGCGCGGCGATCGCCGACGTCTTCGCCGCGGTCGCGGGCGCCCGCACGCCGGTGACCACGCTGGTGATCGGCGAGGGCGGCTCGGGCGGCGCACTGGCCCTCGCCGCACCCGGTAACACCTGGGCCACACCGGACAGTTACTTCTCGGTGATCGGCCCCGAACTCGCCGCGGCCATCCTCAAGCGGCCCCCGCGCGAGGTGGAGGCGACGGCGGACCAACTCCGCATCCGGCCGCAGGACCTGGTGGAGCTGGGGGTGATCCGGGGGATCGTCGGTGAGTGAGTTCGGCCGATGCCCCCTGCGTCATCGAGCACCTTCCGTCACAATGGTGCTGCCCAGCGCAATCGGACGACGGGGGTGTCGTGGACGGTTTGGTCGAGTTCAAGACCGATGACGGGGCCGTGGTCGCGGTCGAGGCGGTGGAGGAGGCGTCCGGCTCCCGCCTGGTCGCCCGCGGCGACGGCACGGTCCAGGCGGCCCGCACCTTCGAGGGCGCCCTGGACGGTGTGCGGGCGGCGGCCGAGTCGGCGCTGCGCGTCTTCCGGGACGGCTCGCTCGGACCCGACGGCGTGGAGATCGAGTTCGGGGTGAAACTGGCCGCCGAGACGGGCGCGTTCATCGCCAAGGGCACCGCCGAGGGCCATCTCGTGGTCAGGCTGACCTGGTCCCCGGCCGCCCCCGGGGCGAGCTCCGCCTCATGAACAGCGCCGAGTGGCACGCCCGGATCGAGTTACGGGGCCGGGTGGCCGGAGCGGGTTTCCTCGTCACCCCGGGCACGGTGCTGACGTGCGCCCATGTCGTGGGTGACGGCGAGGGCCTGGCGGTGACCTTCACCGAGCGGCCCGGCACCCCGTCCGTGTCCGCCCGGGTCGTCGCGCACGGCGGCTGGGCCGGTGGCGTCACCGACCCCGGCGACCTGGCCGTGCTGGAACTCGACCGGGAGGTGCCGGTCGCCCCGGCCGCGCTGGCCCCGGCCGACGCGGCGCACGGCACGACGGACCGCAAGCTCGTCGTCTACGGCTTCCCGCGCGGCTTCGACGAGGGCACTCTCACCGAATGCCGGGTCACCGCGCCGCAGTTGATCCGGCGGGAGTGGCTCCAGCTGGAGGCCTGGCACCAGGGCGGCCAGCCCCTGGCCCCCGGCTTCAGCGGGGCGGCCGTCACCCTGGCCGACACCGGCGAGGTCGTCGGCATGGTCACGGCGGACGCCGGCAGGGGCGAGGTGCGCACCGGCCGGATGATGCCCACGGAGGTCATGTCCCGCTACTGGCCGGGCCTGGAGGGCTTGGTGCCCACCTCCGACCACGCCACCGCCGACCGCGCCCGGCTGCGCGCCCTGGTGGAGAGGGCGGCCCGCGCGGGCGTCGACTGCGACCCGGTGCGGCTGTACACGGCGGCGGCCGACCCGTTCGATCCTCCGCCGCCCGGGGAGGGGTTCGACTCGCTGTGGTCGGCGGCCCTGTTCGTGCTGTGCGAACTGGACGGCCCGGGCGCCGCGCGGACCGTCACCCGGTTCGCCGACCGGCTCCAGGACCTGCTGCACACCCCGGCGGTGGAGCCGTCGGCCCCGGACTGGTCGCCGATCCTCGTCGAGCTCGGGCACAGCGGTGCGGGCGACGGCCTGGTCCGGGTCGAGGTGTCCGCGTACAGCGGGGGGCGGCGCCACCCGGTCGACTCCGGCACGGTCGAGCAGCACCGGCTGCACGCGTACGTGCAGGAGGGGATCGAGACGGCTTTCCGCTATCTGACGCCCGGCGCCGACGAACTGGTCGCGTTCGCGCTGCCCCGGGACTGGCTGGACTGGCCGGTCGACCACTGGGAGAGCGCCCCCGACGACGACACGCCGCTCGGCTGCCTCTACCCGCTGGTCGTCACCGACCACGCCCGCCGCAAGGCCAGCACCCGGCACGTGCTGACCCGGACGTGGAATCGCCTGGACTCCTGGCCGGGCGCGCGGGTGCACCGGGTGGAGTGCGGCGTGCCGGAGGAGCCCGGACGGCTGCGGTTGCGGCTGCGACAGCACGACGCCTGCCTCGCCGGATTCGGCACCGCCCCGGCCGCCGCCCGCACCCGGCCCCACTTCGACACCTCGCTCGCCGCGCCGGCTCCGGTGATCGTGTGGTCGCGGGGCGGCTGCGGGTCCGGGCAGGAGGAGTGCGCCGGTGCGGACGGCTGCACCGGCAAGACGTTCCTCGACGCGCTCGACGCTCACGTCATGGCCGTACCGCCCGCCGAACTCCCGCGCCAGGTCCTCGCCCTGCGCGAAGAGGCGCACGCCGAGGAGGACCACTGGGCCCGCGGCATCCAGCTGCTCTGGGACGACCCGCGGGTCTTCACCGACCCGCACGCCGTCACCGCCGCGCACGCGAGGTCGCCGGTGGCCTGACCCGCCCCCGCACCCGACGCGCCTGCCCCGCCGCCTGCCACTCCCCGGAGACACCCGCACGAAAACCACGCCCCCCAGAGACACCCGCACGAAAACGGAGAGCGGAGACCACGTTCCATGCCGCACTGGTCCGTCTACACCGGCCGCAACGAGCCGCACGACGGCATCGACGACCTGCCCGCCCCGCCGCCCTGGCGTGCCTTCGACGGCGGGCCCGCCCTGCCGCCGCCGCACGACGGTGACGACGCCACGGCCGTCTCCCCCGACCGTGTGCACCGGGCGAAGTCGTACGTCGCCACCGAGGAGAGCGTCCGGCTCGTCAACGCCGCGCTCTGCCTGCGCCGCCCCCTGCTCGTCACCGGCCCGCCCGGCACCGGCAAGTCGTCCCTCGCCTACGCGGTGGCGCGGGAGCTGCGGCTCGGCCCGGTGCTGCGCTGGAACATCACCAGCCGCAGCTCGCTGGCCGACGGCCTCTACCAGTACGACCCGCTGTCCCGGCTGTACGCGGCCCGGGAGGCGGAGGAACGGGGCGGCGTCGAGGACCACCTGCGTCTCGGCCCGCTCGGCACGGCCCTGCTCCCCTACGACCGCCCCCGCGCCCTGCTCGTCGACGAGATCGACAAGAGCGACCTCGACCTGCCGAACGACCTGCTGAACGTCCTGGAGGAGGGCCAGTACGAGATCCCCGAACTGGTCCGTGCCGCCCGGCACTCCGGCGACGGCGGGGCCGAGGTGCTCGCCGACGGCACGGACATCCCGGTCGCCGTCCGCCGCGGCCGGGTCCGCTGCCGGGCCTTTCCGTTCGTCGTGCTGACCAGCAACGGGGAGCGCGAGTTCCCGCCCGCCTTCCTGCGCCGCTGCGTCCGGCTGAAGCTGCGCCGCCCCGGCCGGGACCAGCTCACCCATATCGTCCGGGCCCACCTGGACACGCCGGGCGATGACGCGGACCGTCTGATCACCCGTTTCCTGGAGCGGGCCTCCGGCGGCGAACTGGCCACCGACCAGCTGCTGAACGCCCTCTACCTCACGGGAGTGGCGGGCCTGGACGCCGCCTCCCGCGACGACCTCGCCGAGCAGCTGATGCCGTACCTCAGCGCGGCGGCCGACGGCGATGGCTTCTGACGGCGGGCCCGGGCCGTCCCCGGTCGTCCGGCTGGAGGCGGCCCTGGCGGCGGCGGGTGCCGCGCCGACCCCGCGGGAGGTCGCCGAACTGGTGTGGCTGGCCGCCCAGTTGGACCCGCCGTCCGGTGAGCCCGGGAGCGGCCGGCCGTCGGCTCCCACCACTCCCGTCACCGAGGGAGCATCTCCCGGCCCCAAGGAGGAGGCGCCCGCCGCCCCCGAATCACAGCAGTCCGCCGGGCCCCCCGCGCCGGCCGCCCCCGGCCGCGTCCCGCTCCGCCTCCCCGCCCCGCGCTCCCCGGGCCGCCCCGGCCACCGCTCCGGCGGGGGATCGCCCCTCCTCGCGCCCGCGCCCCCGATGCTGCCCCACCCCCTGGCGCTCCAGCGCGCCCTGCGCCCGCTCCAGCGCAAGGTGCCCTCCCCGCACCTGCGCCTGCTGGACGAACGGGCGACGGCCGACCGGATCGCGCGGCTCGGCGCCCACCCGGACGTGTGGTTGCCCGTGCTGCGCCCGGCGCCCGACCGCTGGCTGCGCCTGAACCTCGTGCACGACACCGGCCCGACCATGCCGGTCTGGCGCCCCCTGGTGAGCGAACTGCACACGGCGCTCGCCCAGTCGGGCATCTTCCGCACGGTCACCCTGCACCCCGTCACGCCCGACGGCCGGGCCCGCCGGGTCCCCGTCCTCGACGACGGCCGCACGGCCACCCTCGTCGTCAGCGACTGCATGGGACCGCAGTGGCGTCCGGGCGAGGCGGGCGAGCGCTGGTACCGCACCCTGCGGCAGTGGGCCCACCGCATGCCGCTCGCCGTGGTCCAGCCCCTCCCCGAACACCTGTGGCCCACCACGGCGTTACCCGCAGAGCCGGGCCTGCTGACGTCCCCGTCCACCGCGGCCCCCTCGGCGACCCTCGCGTTCAGCCCGTACGACGGGTCACCGCCCCCGGAGCGGGCCCTGCCGCTGCCGGTCCTGGAACCGGGCGCTCCCTGGCTGGCCCACTGGGCGGCCCTGCTCGCCGACCCGGGCGGCGCCCGGACCCCGGGCGCGGTGGCCTGGCTGCCGCCCGCGCCCGCACCGCCCGCCGAGCCCACCCCCGACGTCGCCACCGCCTCCCCCGAGGACCTGGTCCTGCGCTTCCGGGCGACCGCGTCCCCGGAGGCCTTCCGCCTCGCCGGGCATCTCGCGCTGGCAGTCCCCTCGGTGCCGGTGATGCGCCTCGTCCAGCGCACCCTGGAGCGCGACCCGCGCCCCCAGCACCTGGCCGAGGTCATCCTCAGCGGCATGCTCACCTCCGCGCCCGGCCCGCCCGGCTCCTACGCGTTCCGGCCCGGCGTACGGGAGTTGCTGCTGCGTTCCCTGCCCCGCACGGCCCGCGGGCGGACCCGGGAGTTCCTCGAACGGGTCGGGGGGCTGATCGACGAGCGGGCGGGGCTCGCGGCCGGGGAGTTCCGGGCCGAGACGGGCGGCGGGAAGGGCGACTCGGGCCAGGCGTTCGCGACGGTCAGCGAGGAGACCGTGCGGCGCCTCGGCGGGGAGACGCCGTTCGCGGGACGGTACCGGCTGACGGGGCGGCGCGACGGGGAAGGGCGCGTGTTCCGGGCCGTGGACGTCCGCTCCGACCGGCAGGTGATCGTGCGCCGGTACCGTGCGCAGCCCGCCCCACAGGAACGGTTCCTGAGCCAGGCGCGGGAACTGGCCGGGGTCGACGATCCGCACGTGGTGAAGGTGCTCGACTTCGGGGTGGAAGGCGACGCGCCCTACCTGGTGACGGAGTTCGTGGACGGCCTGACCGTCTCCGAAGTGCTCTCGGGCATCACCTTCCCGGCCTTCGCCCGCCTGGTGTGCCAGGGCATGGCAGGGCTGGAGGCCCTGCACGCACGCGGTCTGGTGCGCGGGGAGCGCGGGCCGGCCGGCCTGCTGCTGCGCCCGGACGGCACGGTGCTGCTCAGCCGCATCACCTTGGGCGAGGAGTCCCGGGGCAAGGCCCCCGAGGCGGACGTCGCGGAGTTCCGGTGGCTGCTCAAGCAGCTGGTCGCCGGCGTCCAGGCGCCCCCTGAGCACCGGGAACTGCTCGACCTGATCGACCGGCACGAGCTGCGGGAAGCCGCCGCGTACGCCGCCCGCCTGCCCGCCGAGTGGCCACCGCCGCGCTCCTTCACCCTGCTCGGCCCCCTGCGCATCAGTGCCGGCACGGAGCCCGTGGAACCGCCCTCCCCCGAGGCCCGGGCGCTGCTGTGCATGCTGCTCCTGCGGCCCGGCCGGCGCGTGGCCCGCTCCGAACTGGCCCGCGGTCTGTGGGAGGGACCCCTGCCGGAGAGCGAGACCGCCCACCGCCTCGACGCCCTGGCGGCGGAGGTCCGGCAGGTCCTGCCGGACGGCGGTCTCGTCGCCTTCTCCGACGCGTACGCACTGCACGTGCCGGACCTGTACGTCGACGTGCTGCACTGCGAGCGGCTCCTCGCGGAAGACACCGGCGACCCCCGGCGCGCCCTCGGCCTCTGGTACGGCGACCCCCTCGACGGCGTCCCGGGACCGGCCGCCGCGGCCGCCCGGGAACGGCTGCGCACCCTCAAGGAGGGGCTGGAGTCCGGGCCGGAGGCCGCCGCGCCCACGATCCTCTTCGAGGCCGACGACCTCACCGGCCACCCCGAGGCCCGCATCACCCTCGAATACGCGGTGCACGAGATGCTGTCCCGCGGCGCGCTCGCCCCCCACCAGTTCGACGTGCGCGTCCGCGGCGGCGGCTACGACGTCCACACCGAACCGGGCACCTACCTCCTGCCCGTCCTGGCCGCGGTCCTGCGGGGCCTGCCCGAGGTCCTCACCGGGCTCGTGGACCCGCCGCCCCTGACCGTCACGTTCTGGGACCGGCCCGCCCCGCCGCCCGAGCCGCCGCGCGTGCCCGCCGACATCCAGGTGATCGTCTCCCCGGACCTCTACGAGCAGTTCGCGGCCAGCTCGGCCGCCCAGGGCCCCCAGCGCTTCCAGCCCCTCTTCCAGGACGGTGCCACCGACACCCCGCCCGTCGCCTGGTACTGCCCGCTGTCTCCCGCCACGACCCCGGAGCCCGGCGCCCGCGACCTGGTGCAGGGCCCCTTCATCACCCGCGACCTGCGCCGGCTCGGCATACCGGCCCCCGGCCGCACGGCCGTCGTCCACACCCGCCCCGACGGTCCGCTGACCCTCCTCAACCCGGCCCGGCCGCACGGCGACCGGCCGCCGGGGCTCGTGACGTACTACGAGGTGGACCTCACCACGCACCAGTCCCACCACCGGGTCTCCCTGCCGAGTTCCGGCAAGGGCGCCTTCGCCGCCGCGGTCGAGCTGTCCTGGCACGTGGAGGACCCCGTCGCGTTCGTGCGGGCCGGGACCGGCAGGGTGTCCGAGGTGCTGCTCGACCACCTGCTGGAGGAGGCGGCCCGCATCACCCGGCGGCACCCGCTGCGCCGGGCGGGTGCCGCGCAACGCGCGGTCGGCACCGGGCTGCGCCACTGGCCGGTGCCCGGGCTGTCGGTGACGGCGTCGGTGCAGCTGGACCGGGAGGGCACGGCCCTGCCCGAACCGCGGGGGACCGCTCCCGCACAGCTCCCGCTGCCGCGGCTCCTCGGCGAGGCCGAGACGGTCCTGGTCGGGTTCGACGGCCCGATGGCCCGCCTGTTCTCGGCGAGCACCGCCCGCGAGGCCGTGCTCGGCCTGCTCGCCCTCGTCGACGAGCACCGCGCCCCGCGGCACGCCCCGCCCGGCGCGGTGCGGGAGACGTTCGCCCATCCGCTCGACGTGCTCCGGGCCTTCGCGCGGGACCCGCTCGGGCCGCTGCTGCGGGAGCGTCTGGACGAGATCGAACTCCGGGCGGTGCCGCACGCGCCGGCGACGCACAACTCCGCGCCCCTGGTCCGCACCCTGCACGCCTCCGGTCGCCGCGTCTGTGTGATCACGGACGTCTGCGCCGAGGCCGTACCCCGCTATCTGCGGCCCTACGGCTCCCTGCCCCTGGCCGGCGTCCACGGACGCGCCGAGGACCTGGCTCTGCTCACGCCACACCCGGACTGCATGCTCCGCGCCCTCGACGCCTGCGACGGGTCGGCCGCGACGGGCCTGGTGATCGGTTCCACGGTCGCCGAGCTGGCCGCCGCGCAGCGGGCCGGACTGCGCTTCGTCGGCCTCGCCCGCAACGCCACCACCGAGCGGCAGCTGCGCGAGGCCGGCTGCACCACCACGGTGACCTCCCTGGCGCCGCTGCTGGAGGCCGCGCACTCCCTGTGACCGGACGCCGAACCCCCCGTTCGGCGGCGCCCCGCCCGGCCCCCCACGAAAGGCGGCCCGGCCCCCTCCCGAGCACGATGCGAAGGAGGCCCGCCGCCCGGCGGACCCACGTCTGCGAGGCCCGCCACCTGGCGGCCCCCCACGGTCTGTGCTCTCGGGAGGACCTGCCATGACCGCCAGTCTGGAGCAGTTGCGCCGCTGCCACTTCGCCGTCGACCTGGGGGCGGCCCGCACACGCGTCTACGTCAAGGGGGCCGGGCTCGTCGTCGACCAGCCGTCCGCCGCCGCCGTGAACACCCGCACCGGCGCGCTGATCGCGGTCGGCGAGCTCGCCGAGAAGATGACGGGCCGCACCCCGCACTACATCCGGGTGGTCCGGCCGGTCTCCGGCGGCACCGTCGTCGACATCGAGATGGCGCAGCGCATGCTGCGGCACCTGCTCGGTGACAAGATGCGCCGCGCGCTGCGCCGCAAGCCGATCCTGCGCGCCGCGGCCTGCACCCCGCACGACGCCGACCCGCTGGCCCAGCGCGCCGCGATCGAGACGCTGGTCGGTCTCGGGGCCCGCAAGGTGGAGCTGGTCGACACGCTGATCGCCGCCGCCGTCGGCTGCGGGCTGCCCGTGGAGCAGCCCGAGGCCACGATGATCATGGTGTGCGGGGCGGCGGCCACGCAGGTGGCCGTGCTGTCCCTCGGCTCGATCGTCACGGCCGAGCGCATCCCGGTGGGCGGCGAGGCCGTCGACCAGGCGATCGTGCAGCACCTGCGTCACGAGCACGAGCTGATGCTGCCGAGCCAGTCGGTGCGGCCTCTCCAGCTGGCCCTGTCGGGCAACGGCCTGACCGCGCAGGGCCCGGCCTCCACGGAGATCCACGGCCGGGACGTCGCCACGGGCCTGGCCCGGTCCGTCCAGGTCGACACCGCGGCCGTCCGGGACGCCATCCAGACGCCGCTCACCGCGATCCTGGACGGCATCGGCAAGGTGCTGCGGGCCTGCCCGCCGGACCTGGTCGCCGACCTGGCCGACCGCGGGATCATGATGGTCGGCGGCAGTGCCCTGCTGCCGGGCCTGGACCAGATGCTGCGGCAGGCGACCGGCATGCCGGTGCACATCGCCGAGCGGCCGGACGTGTGCGCCGTGCAGGGTCTCGGCGCGATGCTGGAGGGCAGGATCGCGCCGCTGGCGCTGGACCCGCTGCACACCTGAGCGTCAGGCGCGGGTCAGCGGGCGAACCAGCAGCGCACGGTCGTCCCGCTGTCGCTCCGGTGCAGCCGCACCAGATCGGCGATCATGTTGACCAGCAGGATCCCGCGCCCGCCGCGCTGGTCGCGGGGCACGGGCCGGCGTCCGGCCAGGACGTCGGTGAGCCGCCCCTCGTCGCGGACCTCGCACACCACGTACCCGTCCTCGGCCCACACCCGCAGCGTGCCCGAACCGCCGCCGTGCACCACGCTGTTGGTGGTGAGCTCGGCCGTGGCGAGGGCCAGGTCGTCGAGCTTCACGCCGACGAGACCGAGCCGGGCGCCCTCCCCGACGGCCACGTGCCGGGCGTGGGGCAGGGAGTCGGAGTCGAAGGCGAACGACAGCGCCTCCGGCACGGTCGGCAGCGGCTCGTTGTAGCGGGTGACGACGCCCTCGGGGGCATACGCGTCGCTGCGCTGCTCGGCGCGGGAGCCGGGGTGGATGACGGTCGGATGGGTGGCGTAGGCGTCGGCGACGACGTGCTCGGGCAGCTGCCGGACGTCGTACGGGCACAGGATCGTCGCCGTACGGCCCCGGAAGGCGGCGTTGATGAGCGCCTCGTGCTGGGCGCAGGCCGGGTACTCGGCGTCGGAGCGGCCGGCCCAGATCGGCTCGCCGATGATGCGCACCCGGCGGCCGGCCGGCTGGGCGTCGGCGAAGGCGCGCAGCACGCCGGGGATGATCCGCCCGGGGTTGCGTCCGGCCTCGCGCATGTCGAGGAGCCGCACGGTGGCGGCTTCGTCGCCCAGCGCGTCCCGGATCAGGGCGAGGTTCTTGCCGGGCACGGCGACGGCCACCGGTTCTCCGGCTTCCAGCCCCTCACGTACGAAGGGCAGGGTGCCGTCGAGGTAGTCCTGCTCGTCCCGGTAGAAGAGCGCGGGGTGGACGAAGGGGTCGAGGGGCCCGAAGGGCTCGGTGACCGTGGCGGTCATGATGTGGACACCTCGATTCCCTTCTGGCCGGGCCACAGCAGGTCCAGCGTGCGCCGCAGGACCGGCGGGGGCCGGCGCACCACGAACCGCCGGCCGTCGCGGAGCTGTCCGGCGGCGGCCGCGAGCGCACCGGCGCCCGCGACGTCGACGAACGTCACGCCGGACAGTTCGAGGTAGTACACGTCGTCATCCTCGCGGACCGCCTGCTCCAGAACGCCTTCCCAGATCGCACGTGTCGTCAGGCCGACCTCACCGGCCGCCCGGACGCCCTGCCGCCCGGCCAGCGGGAACACCGCCAGACCGGGCACCGGGCCGCGAGGGCCGGTCGCCGACAGCTGCTGCCGAGTGTTCAAGCCCCTCTCCCCACGCTTCTGAACCACAGCGCTCTTACCCGTACGGCAAAGGCTCATTCCCCCGGAACGTGTGTAGTACGCCGTACGGCGGGCAGGCGCACCTCACACCGACGTCCACGGGGGCGAGTGACGTCGTGCAGTCCGGCGAGACGAACACGACAGACGAGGACCGACAAGGCGGTGACATGACCTCAGCGGCATCACCACATCTCACCGGAGGGCTGGACACCCTGGTCATCCCCGGCCGCGTCGACGCGGACCGCGCCGAGCTCACCCCCCGTGGTGAGCTCGTCCACGGCTGCGCGGAGATCCTGGCGCGAACTCTGGCCGGCCTGCCGGTCACCGTCACCCGGGTCGACCTGGACATGGCGGGCGTGCACTTCATGGACACGGCCGGTCTTCAGTTCCTGGACGTGCTCGCCGACCACGGCCGGCAGCGGTCGCTGACGGTGACGACGGCGAACTGGAACGGCCAGCCGCGCCGGATCCTGGAGCTGGCGGGCCTGGACACGACCGATCCGCTGGCCGGTCCGGACACCGCCGGTGCGGTCTCCGCGGTGACGCCGGCCGCCCCGGCCTCCTCGGCGGTCGCCCTGGAACGCGCGGAGCGCCTGCACGTCCTACAGGAGGAGGTCGAGCAGCTCCGCCAGGCCATCGCCTCCCGCCCCGTCATCGACCAGGCACGGGGCATCCTCATGGCCACCCACGGCTGCACCTCGGACCAGGCGTGGCACATCCTGCGGGAGACGTCCCAGCTGTCGAACACGAAGCTGCGGGACGTCGCGGCTGCGGTGACGGCGAGCGCGGAGGCGGACGGCCCGCCGCCGTCGCCCGAGCTGCGCACGGCGCTGCAACGGGCCGTCGCGAGGCGCCGCCGGGGCTGAGGGGCAGGAGCCCGGGGTTCCGCGCGCCGGGCCGGTGCTCCCGCCGCAGCGGGGGTACCCGGCAGCCGACCAGCCGCGCGAGGAGGTGCCCGATGAGCGACCACACTCCGTCGTCCCAGGCCGAAGGCGACCGCGACGACGAGCAGGACACGACCCCGCGTCCCACCCCCTCCCAGGCCGAGGGCGACCGCGACGACACGAGCGCCGAGGACGAAGCCGAAGACGAGGGCGACGGCGACCGGACGGAGGCCACAGAGAGGCCACATGGAGACGACGTGACGGGGAACCCGTAACTCCCCCACTACACAAGGGAGTTGTCCGTGATCGTCGCCGTCGTCATCGCCGGATGCGTCCTCCTGGCCGTGCTGGCCTTCCTCGTCCCCCGCCTCTCGCGCCACCCCGAGCGCGGCACCCAGCGTTCGCTCGGCGCCGGCGCCCGGGCCGGCGGCAAGGCGCCCGGAGTGCTGGGCAGGCTGTTCAGCAAGCCCTTCCACTCCAGTTCCCGCGCGGTGAGCCGCAGCGGCTCGGCCGGCCGCCGCACCCGCGGCCGCATGCCCTTCTGACCCACCGCGCGGCCGTGCCGCCCGGCATGCTGGTCCGGTACGCAGGGCAGGCAGAAGGAGAACCTCTCGATGGGCACCGCAGTGCACGTCCCGCAGACGCGGGACATGATCGGGGAGGAACTCTCCGGGGACGAGGCGTTCACCGCGCTGCGGCGCTACGGGGGCCGCCGGCTGTTCCTCGACGCGTTCACCCGCTTCCGTTACGCCGACGGGTTCAGCAGCTCCCGCTCCCTCGCCTTCCAGGTCGTCCTGGGCATGGTGCCGTTCACCATCGCCCTGGTCGGCGTGGCCACCACCGTGCACACGGAGAGCGTGGGGCGGATCATCGAACTCACCCTCGGCCGGATCGTGCCCGGCGCCAGCGCGGACCTCGTCGAGGACGCCCTGGACGGCACCGCGCGCAGTGCCGGTTCGGGCGTCTGGGGCGCCGTCGCCATGTGGCTGGGCCTGGCCTTCGCCGTACTCAACCTGGCCTCGGCGATGGCCCAGGTGGAGCGGGGCGCCAACCGCATCTACGGCATCGAGCGCGACCGGCCCTTCCTGGCCAAGTACGGCCGTTCCCTGCTCCTGGCCATGGCCGCGGGCATGCCGATGGTCCTGGGTTTCCTCGTGCTGGTGGCCGGTGACGCCGTGGGCAGCGCGGTGGTCGAGTCCCTCGGCTGGTCCCGCACCTGGCTCGACTGGTGGGGTGCCCTCGACGTGCCGCTGGGCGTGCTGCTGGCCTGGGTGGCCTCGGCGGCGATCTTCCGCTGGGCGCCCCGCCGGGACCAGCCGGGCTACACCTGGCTCGCGTTCGGCTCCGCGGTCCATCTGGTGCTGTGGATCACGGCCACCTGGCTGCTGGCGCTCTACGTCGCCAAGAGCGGCTCCTTCGGCGCCGTCTACGGCCCGCTGACGGCCTTCGTCGCCCTGCTGCTCTGGGCCAATCTGACCGGTGTGGCCCTGTTCCTCGGCATCGCCTTCGCCGCTCAGCTCGAAGCGGCCCGGGCCGGCATCACCGAGGCCGTGCACCCCGACCCGGGCCCGGGCCCGTGACGTACCCCCCTGACGCGTGCCCGGCCCCTGTGATCACCGCGCTGAACCAGGACGTATCGTCCTCGGTGTGACCGATGCGCCCCCCGCGACCACAGCAACGGCAGACCGAGGAACGGCCCACGCAACCCCCGGACCGGCCGGAGGCACGGTGAGCGACGACGATCCGGCCCTGCGGGCGGCCTACCGACTGTGCCGGCGCCGGACGAAGGACGAGGACCCGGCGGAGTACGCGCTGATCCAGCTGGTGCCCGCGGCCCTGCGCCCGGCGCTCCACGCCCTGTGGGCCGCCGCCAACGCCCTCGACGACCTCGGCGACGACCGCACGGCGCCCGCGGCCGAACGGGCCACCCGGGTCGAGGCCTGGATCACGGCTCTGCACCGCGAACTGCCCACCGGCTCCAGCCCGGACCCGGTCCGCCACGCCCTGGTGGACACCGCGAACCGCTGGCGCCTGGACCTGTCCGAGCTGCGGGACGCCATGGCCCAGGTCCAGGACGACACCGGCGGCAGGCACTTCGCCGACTGGGCGGAATGGCGCGCCTGGGGCCGGGAGAACCTCCTGCCCTGGTTCGGCCAGGTCCGCACGGTCTTCGACCGGGCCGGCGTCCCCGTGGCGCTGCGCCTGGACACCCGGGAGGCCTACGAGGAGTTCCTCGACGGCGTCCGGCTCACCGACATCCTCACCGACCTGTCCGCCGACCTCGCCCAGGGCGACCTCCTGCTGCCCGCCGAGGCCCTCGACCTGCACCCCGGGTCGGCCGCCGACCTGGCGCAGCGCCGCTGGAGCCCCGCCGTCGCCGCCCTGGTCACGCACCTGACCGGCCTGGCCCGCCAGTGGGTGGCCCAGGAGGCCCTCACCCGCGGCATGCACCCGGGCCCCGCGACGGTCCTGGACACGATGGCCGCCCTGCTGCACGCACAGCTCGACGCCGTCGACGCGGCCGGACCGGCGCTCCTGCGCTCCCCGCCCCGGCCCGCGCTGCGCACCCGGGCCCGCATCCTCGCCCCCGCCCGGGCGCGCGCGGCCCTGGCCTGGAGCCTGACCCCGCTGACGGTGCCGCCACCGCGGCACCCCGACGCCCAGCGGCCGCCGGCACCCGCCCTGCCGGCACCCGCCGGCACCTTCCTGCGGCCGCCGCCCCACCCCAGCGGCGAGCGGCCCCCCGGGATCCCGCCCGGTGATCTGCCCACCCACGTCGCCGTGATCATGGACGGCAACGGCCGCTGGGCCCAGCAGCGCGGCCTGCCCCGGCACGAGGGCCACCGCGCCGGCGCCGACGCCGTCCGCGAGGTGGTCCACGGCGCCCTGGACATCGGCCTGCGCCACCTGACGCTCTACACCTTCTCCACCGAGAACTGGCACCGCGACCCGGAGGAGGTCGACGCGATCCTCGGCCTGCTCCGCCGCGAGCTGGCCGACGACCCCTTCCGCGATCTGGACGTCCGGCTGCGCTGGCACGGCCGCGCCGGCCGCCTGCCGCCCGACCTGGCCGACGTCCTCCAGCTGCGCGAGCGCACCACCCGCGCCCGCACCGGCCTGACGGTGACGATGTGCATCGACTACGGCGGCCGCGACGAACTCACCCGCACGGCCGCCGCCCTGGCGGGCCGGGCCCGGGCCGGCCGTCTGGAGCCCGGCCTGATCACCGAGGACGACTTCGCACGGCACCTGCCCCTGGCGGACCTGCCGGACGTGGACCTGCTCTGGCGCACGGGCGGCGAGCAGCGCGTCTCCAACTTCCTGCCCTGGCACACGGCCTACGCCGAGCTGCACTTCACTCCCGGCCTCTGGCCCGACACGGACCGCCGCGACCTCTGGCAGGCGATCACCGCCTACACCCACCGCCGGCGCCACCACGGCGCGACCCCGGACCCGACGGGTGCGGACGGACCGCCGGCAGCCCCCTGTCCGACGGCTCCTGCCACGAGGCCCGGCGGGTGAACCGGTCCTCACCGGAAGCGCCGGGCGATCCCGGTCGCCCTGCCGACCGGGGGGCGATACCCCGCCGTGTGGCTGGAGCTGCCGCCCGTCGGACGGCAGGGGCTCCCGGCGGCTTTAGGGTCGAGGCGGCATGGGTTGCAGAGCTTGGGTGAAGGTGAGGCGGAGCGCGTGATCCGGGTAGTGGTGGTGGACGACGAGGCACTGGTCCGCTCGGGGTTCGGGCTCATCCTGGGCGCGGCCGAGGACATCGAGGTCGTCGCGACCGCCGGCGGGGGCGACGCCGTCGAGACCGTCCGCCGGGAGCGGCCCGACGTGGTTCTGCTGGACATCCGGATGCCGGACGTCGACGGACTCACCGTCCTGCGCGAGCTGCGGACGAGGCCGGACGCCCCGGTGGTGGCGATGCTGACCACGTTCGACGCCGACGAGTACATCCTGACCGCGCTCAACTCCGGCGCGGCCGGTTTCCTGCTCAAGGACACCGAGCCGGAACAGCTCGCCCACCTGGTGCGCACCCTCGCCGCGGGCGGTGTGGTGCTGTCGCCCAAGGCGTCGCGGGCCCTGCTGCACAGCCACCCGGGCACCGAGGCGGCAGTCGACGAGGAAGCGGCCCGCGTCCGGCTGCTCACCGCCCGCGAGCGCGACGTCCTCGTCCTGGTGGCCGAGGGGCTGTCGAACGCCGACATCGGGACCCGCATCCACCTGGGCGCCGGCACGGTCAAGGATCACGTCAGCGCGATCCTCACCAAGCTGCGGGTGACCAGCCGGGTGCAGGCCGCGCTGCTGGCGCAGCGGGCCGGTCTGCTCGACGAGCGCCCGCGGTCGGAGGCCGGCCGATGAGCCGTGCCCGCGCCCTGTGGCAGCGGGTCCCCGCACCGGTCGTCGACATCCTGCTGGTGGCGGTGGCGGCCATGGACGTGCGGCTGAACATGTGGGAGCACACGGGCCTCGGAGTCGCGTTGGCCGCGGTCGGCTGCGCCGCGTTGATGTTCCGGCGCAGGTTCCCGATCGGTGTGTTCCTGCTCACCCTGCCCATCGCGCTGATGCAGGACGTCGCCGTCGCCGTGCTCGTGGCGCTGTTCACCCTGGCCGCACGCTCCCGCGACCGCCGTCTGCTCGCGGCGTGCGTCGCCCTGGCCGCCGTCGCGAGTAGCGTTCCCTCGCCCCTGGACGAGATCGACCGGACCATGACGCTGGTCTTCTTCGTCTACGGCCTGGCGACCGCCGCGGCCCCGGTCCTCTTCGGTCAGCTTCTCCAGGCGCAACGGGACTTGGCGCGACGGCTGGGCGAGATCGAGGAGGCCAGGGAGCACGAGCGGACCCTGCACGCCCAGGCGGTGCTGGCCCGCGAGCGCGCCCAGCTGGCCCGCGAGATGCACGACGTGGTGTCCCACCAGGTCAGCCTGATCGCCGTACGGGCCGGAGCCCTTCAGGTCGCCACCAAGGACGCGGACGCCGAGGAGGCAGCCCGGACGATCCGTTCGCTGAGCGTCACCACGCTCGACGAGCTGCGCACCATGGTCACGCTGCTGCGCGCCTCCGGCGGCCACGCCACCGAGCTGACGCCCCAGCCCACCCTGGCCGACCTGCACAGGCTCGTGGAATCGAGCGGCACTCACGCGGAGTTGTCGGGCGAGCTGCCGCCTGCCGTGGGCACCCCCGCCCAACGGGCCCTCTACCGCACGGTCCAGGAGGCGTTGACCAACGTCCGCAAGCACGCGCCCGGCGCCAGGGCGCGCGTCGAGCTGTGGCAGGACCGTGATGACGTCGGAGTGACCGTCACCAACACGCCGCCCACCCGCCCTTCGCTGTCCCTGCCCGGTTCGCAGCAGGGTCTGGTCGGCCTGCGGGAACGGGCCGAGATCCTGCACGGCACCCTGGACGCGAGCCCGACCCCGGAGGGCGGCTACCGGGTGCGGCTGCGCATTCCCCTCGGCACGGACTGACCGACCGGGCCGGTGCGGTGGGCAGCGCGGTCGCCCCCACCACAGGGGATGGGTCACCGAGCGGGGGTCGGGAGCTGGTTGGCCACCGGCTGCGCGTACAGCCGGTGGCGGTTGCGCCGGACCGGTCCGGACGGGAGTTCCGCCGGTCGGCGGGGCGTCACCCGCCGACCGGCGGGGCCGTTGCCGAAGACTGCCGGATGGTCCGCCGCCGCCGACCACGCGAGATTCGCCGTATGACACAGACACAGCCGCCACAGGAGACGTCAGCTCCGCAGGAGAACTCGCCTCCGCCGCCCCGAACCTCCCCCGAGTCCGCCGTGCCGGCCTCGCCCGGTCCCTCGATGGGACGCCTCGTCGGGGTGGACCTGGCCCGCGCGCTGGCGGTGTTCGGCATGTACGTCGTGCACATCGGCCCCCCGCTGTCCGCCACGACCGGCGTCGCCGGCTGGATCCGGTACATGTCGGACGGTCACTCATCGGTGCTGTTCGCCACCCTCGCCGGATTCTCACTGATGCTGCTCGCCGGCCGCCGGGAGCCGAAGACCGGCCTGGCCGGCCGGCAGGCGAAGGCCCGCATCGCGATCCGAGCCGTGGTCCTGCTGGCGCTCGGCACCGCGATGGCCGTGGAGTACGGCGGAGTGATCATCCTCGGCTTCTACGGCGTCTACTTCCTCCTCGCCCTGCCCCTGGTGCGACTGCGCGCCAGGACCCTCGCGATCACCGCGGCCGCGCTCGCCCTCGTCACACCGCAGTTGGCGTTCGCCCTGAACGCCCTGCTGACCCCCTCGGTCCAGCAGAGCATCAACGCCTACGACCCGCTGCGCCGCCTCAGCGAGGTGGGGGTGCTCGATCTGCTGCTCACCGGCTTCTACCCGGCGCTCACGTGGATGTCGTTCGTGATCGCGGGCATGGCGCTGGGCCGCCTCGACCTGACCGCCGGCACTGTCCAGCGGCGCCTGGCCGCGCTCGGTGCCGCCCTCACCGTGACCGCGTACGGCATGTCCCTGCTGCTCGCCGGCAAGGACGCGTTGAAGAGCCTCGCGGAAAGCGGATCGTCGTCCTCCGGCTCCGGCTCGATGCCCCCCGGCAGCGGGTCGATGCCCCCCGGCGGCGGCTCCTTCCCCGACATGCCGGCGTCCTCGCTCCTGGCGGCCGGGCCGCACAGCGGCACCACGTTCGACATCATCGGCAGCGTCGGCGTCGCGATCCTCGTGATCGTGGGCGCGACGGTGGCGATGGACCGCCTGCCGCGACTGCGCCGCCTGGCGAAACCGGTCATCGCCGTGGGCACCATGTCCCTGACCGCCTACGTCGGCCACTTCCTCGCCCAGTCCGCGCTGTCCGTGCCCGCCGGGACCAGCACCCAGACGTCCTGGGTGCCCCTGCTCATGTTCGTCCTCGGGGCGATCGTGTTCGCCGCGATCTGGTCCCGCTTCTTCCGCCGCGGACCGCTGGAACACCTCCTCAACGCCGCCACGAAACCGGCGAAGCGCATCCGGTGAACCGGAAGGAGTGCCACAGCGCCGAGATGGCGGAGCCCCGCGTCGAGAGCGATCAGTCGGAGATCGATCAGTCGCCGGACTAATCGATTCTCCTCGCGTAGCGCGTGGTGGGGCGGGTGGGACTCGAACCCACGGCCGACGGATTATGAGTCCGCTGCTCTAACCGGCTGAGCTACCGCCCCATAGCGGCGTGTCGCGTACATGTGTGCGCGCCGTCTGCCGCAGCATAGCCGCTCATACGATCTCCTGCTTCGGCTGGGCGGCTTCGCGCGGCCTACATGACCTTGAGGACTGCGCCGGGTGCCGCGCGGTTCCCGGACCAGGGAAACGGACATGAAAAAGGACCCCTGAGAGGGGTCCTTGTTCAACCTGCTCCCCCGACTGGACTCGAACCAGTAACCTGCCGGTTAACAGCCGGCTGCTCTGCCAATTGAGCTACGGAGGACCGAGCTCCCCGGACTGGACTCGAACCAGTAACCTGCCGGTTAACAGCCGGCTGCTCTGCCAATTGAGCTACCGAGGAAGGTCTCGTTTGCATCGAACGTACCTACCTGGGTATCCGCCAGGGGGCGCGCGTTCGCTGCGACACATACATTAGCGCAAGCAGGGGGGTGCTCCGCCAATCGGTACTCCCCGGCACCGACGCCGCACCGGAGACCTACGCAAGGAAAGGGTGGCCGCCATGCGTTACCGGCTCACGTTCGTCGCCGGAGTCGTCCTGGGTTACGTGCTGGGCACGAGGGCCGGGCGCGAGCGCTACGAGCAGCTGAAGAAGTCAGCCCGGCAGTTCGCTCAGAACCCCGCGGTCCGCAACACCGCCGAGACGGCGGCCCACCAGGGCCGTGAGTTCGCGGGCAAGGCGTACCACGTGGTGAGCGACAAGGTCGGTGACCGAGTCCCCGACTCCGTGGCGGACCGGGTCCGTCACCTCCGCGACCGAGCCACCCACAACGGCGGCGAGGACGACTGGGGCACGACCAATACCTGATCTCCTGATGCCGAGCAGCCCCGGACCCGCTGAACGGGGGCGCGGGGCTGTATCGATGTGCGGCTCCGCCGCGTGGGCGCGACCAGCCCCGACGCACCCGCACGCGAACCCGGCGACGCACCCCTGCGGCGCCCACGGCTCCAGCCAGCGCAGCGGTACGGCAGAATTTTGGCCATGGGGATAGTCGCCGGGTTGGACAGTTCACCCGATTTCACTCGTATCGTCGTCTGTGACGGGGACACCGGAGCCGTGCTCAGGCAGGGATATGCACCGCATCCGGTGGAGAGCCCCGCGGGCGGCGGGCGGCCGTCGGACGTCGATCCGCAGGCCTGGCTGCTCTCCCTGGGCGAGGCCGCGGGCGGTGGGCTGCTCGAAGGTGTGCAGGCGATCGGTGTCTCCGCCCAGCAGAACGCCGTCGTGCCGCTGGACGCGCAGGGCAACACCGTGCGGCCTGCGATGGTCGGCGGCGACAAGCGGACGCAGGTCGCCGCGGCCGACCTGGTCGACGCGCTCGGCGGACGTGAGGCGTGGGCGCAGGCCGTGGGCTGTGTGCCGCAGGCCGCGCAACCCGTCACGAAACTGCGCTGGATGGCCCGGACCGAGCCGGAGAACGCGCAGCGCACCGCGATCCTCCTCCAGGCGCACGACTGGCTGGTGTGGCAGTTGCTGGGCCGGCCGGTCAGGAGAACCACCGACCGGGGTGGGGCGTCCGGCACCGGTTACTGGTCAGCGGCGACCGGCGGCTACCGGCCCGACCTCGTGGAGCTGGCGCTCGGGCACCAGGTGATGCTGCCGGAGGTGATCGGCCCGGCTGACGCGGCCGGTACGACACCGGAGGGCCTGCTGATCTCCGTGGGGACCGGCGAGACCATGGCGGCGGCGTTCGGTCTCGGCATCGGCCTCGGTGACGCGGTGGTGTCACTGGGCGCCTCCGGGTCCGTGATGGCCGTGCACCCCGAGGCCCTGGTCGACGGGTCGGGCATGATCACCGCGCTCGCGGACGCGACCGGCATGCACCTGCCCGTCGTCACCACGCTGAACGCCGTACGGACCCTGCGCGGGGCCGCCGAGCTGCTGGGGCTGCCCGATCTGGAGAGCCTGTCCGACCTGGCGATGAAGTCGACGCCCGGATCGCACGGGCTGGTGCTGCTGCCTTATCTGGAGGGCGAGCGGACGCCGAACCTGCCGCACACCGCGGGAACCCTGGCCGGGCTCAGGCGCGAGTCGATGAAGGCGGAGCACCTGGCGCGGGCCGCGTTCGAGGGGATGCTGTGCGGACTCGCGGACGCGCTGGACGTGCTGCGCGGCCGGGGTGTGGAGGTGCGCCGGGTGTTCCTGCTCGGGCCGGCCGCCGAGTTGCCCGCGGTGCAGGCGGCGGCGCCCATGCTGTTCGGGACGCAGGTCGTGGTGCCGCAGCCGGCGGACTACGCGGCGATCGGCGCCGCCCGTCAGGCGGCCTGGGCGCTGGGTGCCTCGCAGGGCACGCTCGATGTGCGGAACCCGCCGGTCTGGCAGGGCGCGGTCGCGCAGGTCCTGGAGCCCGGGGACGAACTGGCCGTGGGGCAGGCGGTGCGGCAGCAGTTCGTGGCGGTGCGGGAGCAGACGCATCCCGGAGCCCTCTGACCTTTTGACCGCCTGTTGGGTTAATTCGGTTGAGGTAACACCGGTGGAGTGTTCGACGATAGGGGCCAGGGGCAACCAACCGCTCCGTCGCCCACTCCGAGAGAAGCAGCGTGCTCATACGACTCCTGCGGACCTACCTCAGGCCCTATAGAAGACCCATCGCCCTGCTGGTGCTGCTGCAGTTCCTGCAGACCTGCGCCACGCTCTACCTGCCCACGCTCAACGCCGACATCATCGACCAGGGTGTCGTGAACGGCGACACCGGCTACATCCTGGGCTACGGCGGTCTGATGATCGGCATCTCGCTGGTCCAGGTCGTGTGCAACATCGGCGCCGTGTACTACGGCGCCCGTACGGCGTCGGCGGTCGGGCGGGACGTGCGCGGTGCCGTGTTCGACCGGGTGCAGTCGTTCTCCGCCCGTGAGGTGGGCCACTTCGGGGCGCCGTCGCTGATCACCCGGACGACGAACGACGTCCAGCAGGTGCAGATGCTGGCGCTGATGACGTTCACGCTGCTGGTGTCGGCCCCGATCATGTGCGTCGGCGGCATCGTGCTGGCGCTCGGTCTGGACGTGCCGCTGTCCGGGGTGCTGGTGGCGGTCGTGCCGGTGCTGGGCATCTGCGTGACGCTGATCGTGCGGCGGCTGCGGCCGCTGTTCCGGGCGATGCAGGAGCGGCTGGACTCGGTGAACCGGGTGCTGCGCGAGCAGATCACCGGCAACCGGGTGATCCGGGCCTTCGTCCGCGACGAGTACGAGCAGCAGCGCTTCCGCAAGGCCAACACCGATCTCACCGACTTCGCGCTGGGCACCGGCAACCTGCTCGCGCTGATGTTCCCGATCGTCATGACGGTGGTGAACCTGTCGTCGATCGCCGTGGTGTGGTTCGGCGCGCACCGGATCGACAGCGGCGGGATGCAGATCGGCGACCTGACGGCGTTCCTGGCCTATCTGATGCAGATCGTCATGTCCGTGATGATGGCCACCTTCATGTTCATGATGGTGCCGCGCGCGGAGGTGTGTGCCGAGCGCATCCAGGAGGTGCTGGACACCTCCTCCAGCGTCGTGCCGCCGGCGGCGCCCGTGCGGGAGCTGCGCCGGCACGGGCATCTGGAGATCCGCGGGGCGGGCTTCCGCTATCCGGGTGCCGAGGAGCCGGTGCTGCGGGCCGTCGACCTGGTGGCCCGGCCGGGCGAGACGACGGCCGTCATCGGCTCCACCGGCAGCGGCAAGTCCACGCTGCTCGGGCTGGTCCCGCGGCTGTTCGACGCGACCGACGGGCAGGTGCTCGTCGACGGGGTCGAGGTCGCGGAGATCGAGCCGCAGCTGCTCGCCAGGACCGTCGGGCTGGTGCCGCAGAAGCCGTACCTGTTCGCGGGCACGGTGGCGACCAACCTGCGCTACGGCAATCCGGACGCCACCGACGAGGAGCTGTGGCACGCGCTGGAGGTGGCGCAGGCCAAGGACTTCGTCGACGGGCTGGAGGGCGGACTCGACGCACCGGTCGCGCAGGGCGGGACGAACGTCTCCGGCGGGCAGCGGCAGCGGCTCGCGATCGCCCGGACGCTGGTGCAGCGGCCCGAGATCTACCTCTTCGACGATTCCTTCTCCGCGCTCGACTACGCCACGGACGCCGCCCTGCGGGCCGCCCTCACGCGCGAGACCTCCGAGGCGACCGTGGTGATCGTCGCGCAGCGGGTGGCGACCATCCGGGACGCCGACCGGATCGTCGTCCTGGACGAGGGCCGGGTCGTCGGCACCGGGCGGCACCACGAGCTGATGGCGGACAACGAGACCTACCGGGAGATCGTGCTCTCCCAGCTCACGGAAGCGGAGGCTGCCTGATGGCGGGGCCCATGGGGCGGATGATGGCCGGGGGCGGCCCCGACCAGCGCTCGCTGGACTTCAAGGGATCCGGCAAACGGCTCGTCGCGCAGTTCCGGCCGGAGCGCGCGACCATCTACGTGCTGCTGCTGTGCGTGGTGCTCAGCGTCGGCCTCAACGTCGTCGGGCCGAAGATCCTCGGCAAGGCGACCGACCTGGTCTTCGCGGGCATCGTCGGACGGGGCATGCCGGAGGGGGCGAGCAAGGAGCAGGTCCTCGACTCCATGCGGCAGCGGGGGGACGGAGACGTCGCCGACATGCTGCGCAGCACCGACTTCACCCCGGGCGAGGGCATCGACTTCACGGCCGTCGGGCATGTGCTGCTGCTGGCGCTGGGCGTGTTCACGGTGGCCGGGCTGCTGATGGCGGTGGCGACGCGGCTGGTGAACCGGGCCGTGAACCGGACCATGTTCCGGATGCGCGAGGACGTCCAGACGAAGCTGTCGCGGCTGCCGCTTTCGTACTTCGACCAGCGCCAGCGCGGTGAGGTGCTGTCCCGGGCGACCAACGACATCGACAACATCGGGCAGACGCTCCAGCAGTCGATGGGGCAGCTCATCAACTCGGTGCTGACCATCATCGGCGTCCTCGCGATGATGTTCTACGTCTCGTGGATCCTCGCGCTGGTCGCGCTGGTGACCGTGCCGCTGTCGTTCGTCGTGGCCACGCGGGTGGGCAAGCGGTCGCAGCCGCACTTCGTCCAGCAGTGGCGCTCGACGGGGCAGTTGAACGCGCACATCGAGGAGATGTACACCGGGCACGCCCTGGTGAAGGTGTTCGGGCGGCAGGCGGAGTCGGCCAAGCAGTTCGCCGAGCAGAACGACGCGCTGTACGAGGCGGGGTTCAAGGCGCAGTTCAACAGCGGGGTCATGCAGCCGCTGATGATGTTCGTGTCGAACCTCAACTACGTGCTGGTGGCGGTGGTGGGCGGGCTGCGGGTGGCTTCCGGCTCCCTGTCGATCGGTGACGTGCAGGCCTTCATCCAGTACTCGCGGCAGTTCTCCATGCCGCTGACGCAGGTCGCCTCCATGGCGAACCTGGTGCAGTCGGGTGTCGCCTCCGCGGAGCGGGTCTTCGAGCTGCTCGACGCACAGGAGCAGAGCGCCGACCCGGTGCCGGGCGTACGGCCTCAGGAGCTGCGCGGGCAGGTGGCGCTGGAGCACGTGTCGTTCCGCTACGACCCCGACAAGCCGCTCATCGAGGACCTGTCGCTGAAGGTGGAGCCCGGGCACACGGTGGCCATCGTCGGTCCGACGGGCGCCGGCAAGACGACGCTGGTGAATCTGCTGATGCGGTTCTACGACGTCACCGGCGGGCGCATCACCCTCGACGGGGTCGACATCGCACGGATGTCACGGGACGAACTGCGCGCCGGGATCGGCATGGTGCTCCAGGACACCTGGCTGTTCGGCGGCACGATCGCGGAGAACATCGCGTACGGAGCCTCCCGGGAGGTCACCCGCGGGGAGATCGAGGAGGCGGCCCGGGCGGCGCACGCGGACCGGTTCGTCCGGACGCTGCCGGACGGGTACGACACCGTGATCGACGACGAGGGGACGGGGGTCAGCGCGGGTGAGAAGCAGCTCATCACCATCGCCCGGGCGTTCCTGTCCGACCCGGTGATCCTGGTGCTGGACGAGGCGACGAGCTCGGTCGACACCCGTACCGAGGTGCTCATTCAGAAGGCCATGGCGAAACTCGCCCACGGTCGCACGTCGTTCGTCATCGCGCACCGGCTGTCGACGATCCGGGACGCGGACACGATCCTCGTCATGGAGAACGGGTCCATCGTCGAGCAGGGGGCGCACGAGGATCTGCTGGCGGCGGACGGTGCCTACGCGCGGCTGTACAAGGCGCAGTTCGCGCAGGCCGTCGCCGAGGTCGACTGAGTCGCATTCGGAGGTGCCGAGTGGTGTCGTGGGGCGGCTGCGGGCCGGTGGGGGCCGGTCGCGCAGCTCCCCGCGCCCCTGAAGGGGCCCGCAGCCGGCGTCAGTCCAGATAGCCCCTCAGCTGGTCCGCGAAGGCGTGATCCCGCAGCTTGTTCAGAGTCTTCGACTCGATCTGGCGTATCCGTTCCCGCGTCACACCGAAGATGCGGCCGATCTCCTCCAGCGTGCGGGGGCGGCCGTCCGCCAAGCCGTAACGGAGTTGGACCACCTTCCGCTCCCGCTCCCCCAGCGTCGACAGGACCGCCTCCAGGTGCTCCCTGAGCAGCAGGAACGCCGCCGACTCGACGGGGGACGCCGCGTCGCCGTCCTCGATGAGGTCGCCCAGGGCGACGTCGTCCTCCTCACCGACGGGCGCGTGCAGCGACACCGGCTCCTGGGCGAGGCGCAGGACCTCGCTGACCCGCTCCGGCGCCAGGTCCAGGTGGGCCGCGACCTCCTCGGGCGTCGGCTCGTAGCCCCGCTCCTGGAGCATGCGCCGCTGGACGCGGACGACCCGGTTGATGAGCTCCACGACGTGGACCGGGACCCGTATCGTGCGGGCCTGGTCGGCCAGGGCACGGGACATGGCCTGGCGGATCCACCACGTGGCGTACGTGGAGAACTTGTAGCCGCGGGCGTAGTCGAACTTCTCCACGGCCCTGATCAGGCCGAGGTTGCCCTCCTGGACGAGGTCGAGCATGGTCAGGCCGCGGCCGACGTAGCGCTTGGCCACCGACACGACCAGGCGCAGGTTCGCCTCGATGAGGCGGCGCTTGGCCATGCGGCCCATCACGACGAGCCGGTCCAGGTCGAGGGCGAGCTGGCTGTCCAGGTCGGGGGTGAGCCGCAGCTTCTCCTCGGCGAACAGGCCGGCCTCGACCCGGCGGGCGAGTTCGACCTCCTCGGCGGCGGTCAGCAGGGGGATGCGGCCGATCTCCCGCAGGTACTGGCGGAACAGGTCCGAGGACGGACTGCCGGTCTCGGTGCGCAGGGGCGGCGGCTCGACGGCCTCGGGCACCTCGGCCGGCTCCACGGCTCCGGCGGGCGGCTCCTCCGGCTCCGGTTCCGCCTCGGGGTGGTGCACGGCACGGCTCTGCGCGGGGACCCCGGACAGGGCGTCGGCCTCCGCGTCCGGCGCGGTCCCGTCGGCGCCGGGGGCGGCACCGGCGTCGGTCTGGGTGAGGGTCTGGGTCTGCACGGGGGCGACCTCCAGGATGATCGCTGCCGGCGGGTACGGCAGCGGTACTTCGGGGACGGAGTCGGCCTCGCCGCTTTCCGTCCCGTACGCGATGAGCGGAACCGCGGGGGTCTGGGACCCGTCGGTGACGGATCGGCCGCGCTCCGAGGACTCAGGCACCGGAACCCAGTGTGGGGTAAGACACATCGCTGCCACGAGGGGCGTGCGATGACTTTTTGCTTCCGGTCCGTGACCGCGCGGTCGCCCCTCGTGCGAAACCCGGATGCCTCACGCACCACTGGTCTGCGACGATCGTCCGATGTCCGCTTCCCTGTACGAGTCACATGTGACGGTCCGCTGCTCCGGCCCCGACGAGTCCGCCCGGCTGGGCCGGTGGGCGGCGGCGGGCGGGTTCAAGCTCACGCACATCGTGCTGGCCAGGGGCCGGATGCGCGACCAGCCGATGCTCACCCTGTCCGGTTCGCCGTCGTACTCCTGTGAGTCGGCGCGCGTGCGGGAGTTCGCCGAGCGGCTGGTGCGCGCGGTGACGCCGGCCTTCGACGGGGCCGGGGCCTGACCCGCGTCAGAGCGCGGCGGCGCCGTGCTCCCGGAGGGTCTGGTCGTACTGCTGGAGGACCCACAGCTCGTTCTGCACGGCGGCGAGCTGGGCCGGGTCGCCATGGGTGCCGAGGCGGGTGAGCCGGCCGGTGATGTCGCGGATGCGGCGCTCGACGGCCCGGCGGCGGACCGTCACCAACTGGGCGCCCGCGTACACCTCGTCGGCCCCCTTCACGCCCTTGTGGAGCATGATCGCCTCGACGGCCAGCTCCGTGACCATCGCGCGGACGGCGTCGTCCGGGGCGGCCTCACGGACCCTGACCAGGTAGCCCTGGGGGTCGGCGACGCCCGGTTCGGCGCCGCCGGCATCGAGGATGGCCTGGCGGACGGCGGCGTAGGGCGGGGCGGTGAACTCGTCCACGCCGTACGCGTCGAAGGCCGGGGAGACCAGCTCGGGGCGCTGGAGGGCGAGTTTGAGGAGTTCCCGCTCGGTGGCGAAGACGGGGTTGCGGAGGTTGAGGGCCGGGCCGCGGGGGGTGGCCGGCTGGGGCGGGCCGGCGTACTGCCCGCCCTGCTGTTGCCGCTCCGGGGCCGGGCCCTTGCCGCCGCGGTCGCGGGCCCAGCGGGCCAGCTGGGCCACGCGCTTGACCACGAACTGGGTGTCGAGGATGCCGAGCATCCCGGCGAGCTGGACGGCGACCTCGTGCTGGGCGCCGCTGTTCTTGATGCGGGCGACGATCGGGGCGGCCTCGTCCAGTGCGGAGGCCCGGCCCGCCGGGGTGTCGAGGTCGTAGCGGCTCACGATCTGGCGCAGCGCGAACTCGAAGAGCGGGGTGCGGGGTTCGACGAGGTCGGCGACGGCCTCGTCGCCCTTGGCGAGGCGCAGGTCGCAGGGGTCCATGCCGTCGGGGGCGATGGCGATGTACGTCTCGGCGGCGAACTTCTGGTCGTCCTCGAAGGCGCGCAGGGCCGCCTTCTGGCCGGCGGCGTCGCCGTCGAAGGTGAAGATGACGCGGGCCGAGCCGTTGTCCATGAGTAGCCGGCGCAGGATCTTGATGTGGTCGCCGCCGAAGGCGGTGCCGCAGGTGGCGATGGCGGTCGTCACACCGGCGAGGTGGCAGGCCATGACGTCCGTGTAGCCCTCGACGACGACCGCGCGGGACGCCTTGGCGATGTCCTTCTTCGCCAGGTCGATGCCGTAGAGGACCTGGGACTTCTTGTAGATCGCCGTCTCGGGCGTGTTCAGGTACTTGGGGCCGTTGTCCGCTTCGTAGAGCTTGCGGGCGCCGAAGCCGACGACGTCGCCGCCGATGTCGCGGATGGGCCACATCAGGCGGCCGCGGAAGCGGTCGATGGGGCCGCGGCGGCCCTCCTGGGAGAGGCCGGAGAGGATCAGCTCCTTGTCGGTGAAGCCCTTGCCGCGCAGGAAGCGCGTGAGGTGGTCCCAGCCCTGGGGGCTGTAGCCGACGGAGAAGTGCTGGGCGGCCGCCTGGTCGAAGCCGCGCTCGGCGAGGAACTGGCGGCCGGTGTCGGCCTCCGGGCTGGTCGCGAGCTGTTCGACGTACCAGTCGGCGGCGATCTTGTGCGCCTCGACCAGGCGGATCCGCTCGCCGCGCTGGTGGGAGGGGTTGTAGCCGCCCTCCTCGTAGCGCAGGGTGATGCCCGCCTGGCCGGCCAGGCGCTCGACCGCCTCCGAGAAGGAGAGGTGGTCGATCTTCATCACGAACGTGATGGTGTCGCCGCCCTCCTGGCAGCCGAAGCAGTGGAAGAACCCCTTGCTCGGGCTGACCTGGAAGGAGGGCGACTTCTCGTCGTGGAACGGGCAGAGTCCCTTCAGGTTGCCGCCGCCCGCGTTGCGCAGCTGGAGGTACTCGGACACCACGGCGTCGATCGGGACCGCGTCCCGTACCGCCTTCACGTCCTCGTCGTTGATCCGTCCTGCCACGCGTGAATTCTACGGGGGCGGACCGACAGCTACGGTGCGAGGCCGTCCAGCGGGACGTGCGGGTCCGCCAGCGACTCCGTGTTCACCCGGGCGCGGGAGCGGACCAGGCGCTGGATCTTGTCCGTGACGTCCCACACGTTCACGTTCATCCCGGCCAGGACCCGGCCGTCCTTCACCCAGAAGGCGATGAACTCGCGCTTGCCGGCGTCCCCGCGGATCACCACCTGGTCGTAGCTGCCCGGGGGCGCCCAGCCGGAGTACTCCATGCCCAGGTCGTACTGGTCGGAGAAGAAGTAGGGCACCCGGTCGTACGTCACCTCGCGGCCCAGCATGGAGCGCGCGGCCGCCGGTCCGCCGTTGAGGGCGTTGGCCCAGTGCTCGACCCGTACCCGCGTGCCGAAGAGGGCGTGCGGGAAGGAGACGACGTCACCGGCCGCGTACACGTCGGGGTCGGAGGTGCGCAGCCGCTCGTCGACGACGATGCCGCCGCCGTCGGCCCGGTCGGCGATCTCCAGGCCGGCGGCCTCCGCCAGGTGGGTGCGGGGGGCCGCGCCGATCGCCGCCAGCACGTCGTGCGCCGGGTGCTCCTCGCCGTCGTCGGTGCGGGCCGCGAGGACCATGCCGTCCTGGCCGACGATCTCCGTCAGCCGCCTGCCGAAGTGGAAGCGCACCCCGTGCTCGCGGTGCAGCTCGGCGAAGAGACCGCCCAGCTCCGGGCCCAGCACGCCGTGCAGCGGGGTCGGCCCGTGCTCGACGACCGTGACCTCCGCGCCGTACTCGCGGGCCGCCGCCGCGACCTCCAGGCCGATCCAGCCGGCACCGGCGATGACGAGGTGGCCGTTGTCCCGGCCGAGGTTGGTCAGGACGTGTTTGAGGCGCTCGGCGTGGGCGAGGCGGCGCAGGTGGTGCACACCCGCCAGGTCCGTGCCCGGCACGTCGAGGCGGCGGGGCTCGGCGCCGGTCGCCAGGAGCAGCTTGTCGTACCGGACGACCGTGCCGTCCTCCCCGAAGCGGACCGTCTTCGCCGTACGGTCGATCGCGTCGACGGTCTGGCCGAGGTGCAGCTCGATGTCGTTGGCCGCGTACCAGGCGGGTTCGTGCACGAAGACGCTGTCGCGCTCCTCCTTGCCGAGGAGGTAGCCCTTGGACAGGGGCGGGCGCTCGTAGGGGTGGTCGCGTTCGTCGCAGATCAGTATCACGCGGCCGGTGAAGCCCTCCGCGCGGAGCGTCTCCGCCGCCTTGGCGCCCGCCAGTCCGCCTCCGACGATGACGAAAGTCTGATCCGCGTCGACCACTTGATGCCTCCTCGTAACGGTGTCGCCACTTGCGAGCGTCCCGCACGGAGCGTGGTGCGGGAAGAGGGAGTGACCCGATCAGGCCACAGAGGGTCACGAGGGAGGGTGCTCGCACTCCGCCCATCGCGTCAGTCTCATGCCTGCCCCGTCAGGCGGACGTGAAGCGAACGGGCGGAGGTGTCGGTGAGGGAGGCGATCTGGTCGACGATCACCCGCTTGCGCGCTCGGTCGTCCGCCGCCTGGTCGAACAGGGTGCGGAACTGCGGGTCCAGGCCGTCCGGCGCGCGGGCGGTGAGCGCCTCGGCGAGTTCGGCGACGACGATCCGCTGGTCGGCGCGCAGGCGTTCCTGCTCGGCGCGCTGCATGACGTACAGGTCGGCGACGGCCTTGAGGACGGCGCACTCCATGCGGGTCTCGCGCGGGACGACCAGCTCGGCGGCGTAACGGGTGAGCCGTCCGGCTCCGAACGCGGAGCGGGTCGCGGTCTCGGCGGCCAGGCAGAAGCGGCCGATGAGCTGGCTGGTGGCGTCCTTGAGGCGGGCCTGGGCCACGGCGGTGCCGTCGTAGCCGTGCGGCCACCACTCCTGGGCGAGCAGCCGGTCCAGGGCCTCGGCGAGCTCGGCGGGGTCGGTGCCGGCGGGGACGTACCGGCCGCGGGCGACCTCGAAGACGTCCCGGCGTTCGGGATCGGCGTGCAGGCAGTTCGGGTCGATGTGGCCGGCGTGCAGGCCGTCCTCCACGTCGTGCACCGAGTAGGCCACGTCGTCGGACCAGTCCATGACCTGCGCCTCGAAGCAGGTCCGGGTGCCGGGGGCGTCCTTGCGGAGCCAGTCGAAGACGGGGCGGTCGTCCTCGTAGACGCCGAACTTGTTCGAGGCCGGGTCGGTGGGGTGGGAGCCGCGGGGCCAGGGGTACTTGGTGGCGGCGTCGAGGGCGGCGCGGGTGAGGTTGAGGCCGACGGAGCCGTCGGGGGTGAACCGTTTGGGTTCGATGCGGGTGAGGAGTCTGAGGGACTGGGCGTTGCCCTCGAAGCCGCCGCAGTCCGACGCGAACTCGTTGAGGGCCTGTTCGCCGTTGTGGCCGAAGGGCGGGTGTCCCAGGTCGTGGGAGAGGCAGGCGGCTTCGACGAGGTCGGGGTCGCAGCCGAGGGCCGCGCCGAGTTCGCGGCCGACCTGGGCGCATTCGAGGGAGTGGGTGAGGCGGGTGCGGGGGCTGGCGTCCCAGGCGGGGCCCTGGGTGCCGGGCGTCACCACTTGGGTTTTGCCGGCGAGTCTTCTGAGGGCGGCGGAGTGCAGGACCCTGGCCCTGTCGCGTTGGAAGGCTGTGCGGCCAGGTCGTTTGTCGGGTTCCGGGGCCCAGCGGTCGACTGACGTCGGGTCGTAGGCGGGGGGGTGTTGTGCGGTGCCGTCCATGTGACGACAGTAAGCGCGTCTGCGTGTGCCGGGTTCTGTTGCGGGGCGTGTGCGGGTTGTTTTGGGCTGGTCGCGCCCACGCGGCGGAGCCGCACATCGATACAGCCCCGCGCCCCTGGGGGCTCGGCCCCGCTCCCTGATCTCAGGCTGAGGCCAGTTCCCTGTAGGCCGCCTTCGCCAACGCCTCCTCGTAGCGGTGGAGGACGAGGTCGGCCATGGCGGGGTGGGTGCCGAGGGGTGCCGCCGCCAGCCAGGGGGCCTGCTGGGCGCACTCGGTGGCGAAGCGGCCCGGGGCCGTGAAGTAGGACGCGAGGGCTATGTGGCGGCGGCCCCTCGCCAGGAGGGTGCGGACCGCGGTCTGGACCGTGGGGGTGGCGGCCGAGGCGTAGGCCGGGACGACCGGGACGCCCAGACGGGCCGCCAGGAGGTGGGCCGTGCGGGCCGTGTCCGCTTTCGCGTCCGGGTCGCGGGAGCCCGCGGCGGCGAGGACGACCGCGCTGGTGCGGTGGGGGGTTCCGCCCCAGCCGGCTTCCCCGAGGCGGGCCTGGAGGGCGTCGACCAGGAGCGGGTGCGGGCCCAGGGGGGCGGCCAGGTGGGTGCGGGCCCGGGAGGCCGCCGCCATCTCGGGGATGTCCCGCTTGACGTGGTAGCCGCGGCTGAGGAGGAGCGGCACGAGGACCGCTTCCCTGTCCCCGAGGACGGCGAGCGTGTCGGGGAGCAGCGGGGCGTTGAGTTCGATGTGGCCCAGGTGCACCGGCACGTCGGGGCGCAGGGCCCGGATGCGGTCCAGGAGCGCGCTCACCGTGCTCAGCGCGCGGGGGTCGCGGCTGCCGTGGGCCACGACCACGAGGGCGGGCGGGGCCGGGCGGCGCGTGGCGGGCGGCGGGACGAGGCTGAGCTGACTGGGCATGCACCGATGGTCGCGGCGCCACGTTGCCTTCCCGTTGCGGCGGCGTCACGGGTGTTTTCCAGCGGTTCACCATGCGGGACGGGAGGGCTGTGAGCCCCCTTGACCTGTGGTTTCCAAGAATGGCGTGAAGCTGGTCACGTGGCTGTGGATGAACCGGGCGGCCCGGGAGGACGTCCCTGACTGTCGAGGGGCCGACCTGGGGAGGGACCGTCCGATGCGTCGAGTGACGTTCCGCGGACCGCGGCTGCCGCGTACCCGGCGGGGGCAGCGGAGGCTGGTGCAGGCCGTGATGGCCGGGTGCGTGCTCGCGCTGCTTCCGGCGACGTGGATGTACGCCGTGGCGGATGACCGGCTGCGTACGGCCGCGGATGTGCCGCGCACCGATGTCGCCGTGGTGTTCGGTGCCGGGCTCTGGGACGGGGAACCCTCGCCGTACCTCGCGCACCGGCTGGACGCGGCGGCGAAGCTGTACCGGGAGGGCCGGGTCGAGGTGGTGCTGGTCACCGGGGACAACAGCCGGGAGGACTACGACGAGCCGGACGCGATGCGCGGTTACCTGACGCGGCACGGGGTGCCCGACGGGCGGATCGTCAGCGACTACGCGGGGTTCGACACCTGGGACTCCTGTGTGCGCGCCAAGAAGATCTTCGGGGTGGACGAGGCCGTGCTGATCAGCCAGGGTTTCCACATCCGGCGGGCGGTGGCGCTGTGCGAGGCGGCCGGGGTGGAGTCGTACGGGGTCGGGGTGGACGCCGTGCACGACGCGACCTGGTACTACGGGGGTGCCCGTGAGATCTTCGCCGCCGGGAAGGCCGCTCTGGACGCCGTGTTCCGGCCGGATCCGCGGTTCCTCGGGCCCCGGGAGCCGGGCGTGGAAAGGGCGTTGGCCAGGGCCGGGGAAACGCTCGGATGAATCCCGACGTTCGCCGGGCGGCGGTGGATCGGACCGCGGGGTGACCGGGACCGTGTCCTGACCGGGCACCGTCCCTGAACGCGTCCGGGGGTGGGGAGCGGCGGCGCGTCCCCACCCCCGGATCCGCCGGGTCCGTCAGCGGCCCTGGAAGCGCGGTGGGCGCTTCTCCAGGAACGCCGTCATCCCCTCCTTCTGGTCATCGGTGGCGAACAGGGCGTGGAACACGCGGCGTTCGAAGCGGATGCCGTCGCGCAGGCCGGTCTCCAGGGCCCGGTCGACGCACTCGCGGGCCGCCCTGACCGCCGCACGGCCGTGGGAGGCGATCGCCGCCGCCGCTTCCAGGGCCTCGGGCAGGACCCGGTCGTCCGGGACCACGCGGGAGACGAGACCGCAGCGTCCAGCCTCCCGTGCGTCCATCGTGCGGCCGGTGAGGACGAGGTCCATGGCCGTGGCCCGGCCGACGAGACGGGTCAGCCGCTGGGTGCCGCCGATGCCGGGGATCACGCCCAGCTTGATCTCGGGCTGGCCGAACACCGCCGACTCCCCCGCGACGACCAGGTCGCACATCATCGCCAGTTCACAACCGCCGCCCAGGGCATGTCCGTTGACGGCGGCGATCTTCGGGGTGCGGAGGTCCGCGAACTCCTCCCAGGCGGCGAAGTAGTCCTCCGCCGCCATGTCGACGGCCGACTTCCCCGCCATCTCCTTGATGTCGGCGCCCGCGGCGAAGACCGTGTCCGAGCCGGTGACGACGAAGCAGCCGGTGTCCGGATCCGTGTCCAACGGGCGGAGCAGTCCGAGGAGTTCGGTGAGGAGCTCACTGCTGAGCGCGTTGCGGACGTGCGGGCGGTGCAGGCGCACGGTCACCACACGGCTGTGTCGCTCGACCTTCAGATGGTTCATCCCTCTTCTCCTTTCGAGCATCGGGTACGGGTCAGGAGTCCCAGATCGCGCCGTACGCCGGGATGCCCCGTCGTTCCAGGCCGTGGACCACCTGCCAGGTCAGCTTCTTGTTGGAGATGCAGATGACCGCCTCGGCGCCGAAGTCCCGGTAGGCCTCGTGGGCGAGGCGCACCATGTCGGGCTTGCCGTGCCGGGAGGTGTCCCACATCAGGGCGTGCGGCTGCACCGCGAGGATCTCGTCGACCAGGGCGTCGCCGTAGGTCGCGCGGGGGTCGCGGGTCGCCCAGACCAGCCGGGAGGGCACCTTGGCGGCGAGCAGGTGGGGCAGGCAGGGGCCGATGCCGCTGCCGGTGGCGACGTAGACGACCTTGGTGAACAGGACCTCGATGTTGGCGACACCGGCTGTGGTGATGCCCTTGACCCACACCTGCCGGGGCAGCTCGTCGATGAAGGAGCCGGTCCAGTCGCCGGCCCGGGAGATGGTCAGGCGGAAGCCCGGCTCGCCGGGGGCCGGGACGTTGGCGAAGGAGTGCCACTCCTTCAGCGGGCTGCGGCTGATCGCGGTGGAGGAGCCCGCGAAGGGCGTCTCGCCGTGGTCGAAGCGGGCCAGCACCACATGGGAGGAGGGGCGTTCGAGGCGGACGTCCACCTTGCGCAGCCGCAGCCAGGGCAGGGCGACGCTGAAGGTGACCACCGTGAGCGTGCCGACCTCCCAGGGGCCGGGTGACGACAGCAGCGTGTGCGTCCAGAACAGGGCCAGGGACGTCCAGCCGCCGAAGCGGTGGATCTTCTCGAAGTGGTCGTGCCGGCGGGAGCGGAACGGGGGCAGGGCGGTGGCGATGACGAGCCCGAGGAGGGCGATCAGGGTCCAGCCGACGGCCCTGAGGGGGCCGCTGGGTGTCGTGATCGTCAGCGCCAGGAACCAGGCCGTGCCGGCCAGTGCGCCGCCGACGTGCAGTCCGCCGAAGTGGTAGACCTTGCCGAGCGTCCAGCGGACCCGCAGCGGCCAGCTGGTCGGCGCCGACGTCGCCAGGCGGAACAGCAGGTTGACGACGTACTGCTGGCGTACGACGACGGCGAGGGCGAGGTTGGCGAGGGCCGCGTGCCCGAGGGTGGCGTCATCCAGTGGCCGAACGGCCCACGCGAAGACCACGTTGGCGAGGAGTACCAGGGCCGCGAGCCGGTTGTAGTGCATCAGGCGGGGGTGCTTGAGCAGGCGGCGGGGGCCGGGCAGGAGCGGCGGGAGCCCGCCGGTGGCCTGGTCGTTCCGGGGAGGGGACGTGGTCATCGCGCCACCGCCAGGCGCTCCTCGATCATGTGCAGCAGCGCCTGTTTGTCGACCTTGCCGCGGTCGGTCTCGGGGAGGAACGCGAGCGGCAGGACCCGCTCGGGGACGCAGTAGTAGGGCAGGGCGTCCGCGACCGCGCGGCGCGCCGCGTCCGGGTCGACGTCCGCCGGGCAGACGAAGGAGACCAGGGTGCGGGCGTCGCGTTTGAGGGTGACGGCCCGGGCGCAGCCGGCGGCCGATTCGAGGACCGAGGAGACGGAGTCCAGCTCGACGCGGAAGCCGCGCACCTTGACCTGGTCGTCGGTGCGGCCGAGGTGCTCCAGCTCGCCCCCGGCGGTCCAGCGGCCGAGGTCGCGGGTGCGGAACATGCGCCGGCCGCCGCCGAGGAACGGGTCGGGTGCGTAGCGCTCGGCGTTGAGGGCGTCGTCGCCGAGGTAGCCGGCGGAGACGCAGTCGCCGCCGGCCCACATCTCGCCCACCTCGCCGACCGGCAGGGGGCGGCGGTCCGCGTCGAGGACGTACACCGTGTTGTTGGGGGTGGGGCGGCCGATGGTGAGCAGCGGGGCGGACGGGTGGTGGCGGCTCATCGTGTTGACGATCGTCGTCTCCGTGGGGCCGCAGCAGTTGAAGAAGGCGGCCTGCCGGGCCCACCGGTCGGCCAGCGGGCGCGGGCAGGGCTCCCCCGCGACGGCGACCGTGCGCACCCGGGGGCAGGCGGCCGGGTCGAGGCCGGAGAGCACGGTCGGGGTCGCGATCAGCACGTCCGCGGTGCGGGCCGCCGCGGCGAGGTCCTTGCCGCGGATGACGAGCGTGCCGCCCTGGGCGAGGCAGCCGAGGATCTCCCAGGCGGCCATGTCGAAGGCGATGTTGAGGAGCTGGGCGACCCGGTCGCCGGGCCGGACGCCGAGGCCGCCAGGTGCGGTGAGCAGGAGGTTGGCGACGTTGCGGTGGGTGACCTTCACGCCGTTGGGGCGGCCGGTGGTGCCGGAGGTGAACAGCACGTAGCAGCCGTCGTCGCCGGTGACGCGGACGCGCGGGGCCGGGGCGTACGGCAGCGGCTCGTCGATCGGGAGCAGCAGATGGCCGTCCGGCAGGGGGACGCGGTGGGCGTGCTCGGCGACCGTGAGGACGACCCGGGTGCGGGCGGTGCGGATGACGTGGGTGAGCTGGGCCGGGGGCGTGAGGCCGATGTCCTGCGGGACGTAGGCGGCGCCGGCCTTCAGGATGCCGAGCAGGCCGACCAGCATCGGGATCGAGCGGCGGACGAAGAGGCCGACGTGGTCGCCGGGGCGTACGCCCTCGTCGGCCAGGCGGGCGGCGAGGGCGCCGGCGTACCGGTCGAGCTCGCCGTAGGTGATGCGGGCGCCCTGGTGTTCGGCGGCCACGGCGTGCGGGGTGGCCCTGGCGTGCCGGGCGACGGCGTGGTGCAGGAGCGGGTCGGGGACGGGGACGGTGGGGCCTCGGCCGTACTGCCGGAAGAGCTGCTGGTCCTGGGGGGTCAAGTGGCGCAGAGGCATGGTCGGGTGGCCTCCTGGCTGTTTCGAGGTCGGATTGCCACCCGCGGCGGGGCCGCGGGTGGATGCAGCCGTGAGCGGCGGGCATGCCCGGGTGTCGAACGCCGTGCGGAGTCGTGCGAGCGCTGCGCGTAGCGAGAGCGTAGTGCGGCTGCTTCAACACTCAACGAGGTCGGATCGGCCAAGAAAGGAACGCAATGAGCCACATGTGGCGTCCTTCGTCCCAGGGGCAACGTCCGTGGCGGTCGGCGACGACCTGAAGGAGGGCGAGCCTGTGCCTGATCAGGCCCGGGGCTGCTGCCTCACGCGGGCGGGCCGGCGGCGGGGAGGTTGCCGTCCCGGCCGCGTAACAGGGAACCGTCCCGGGCGTAACACGGCCGACGCACGCTGAACGGCATGCAGAGCACCGTGACGCCCACGCACTGCCCGTACTGCGCCCTGCAGTGCGGGATGAACCTGACGCCCGCGCCGGACGGGACCGTCGAGGTGAGCGAGCGCACGGACTTCCCGGTCAACCGGGGCGCGCTGTGCGGCAAGGGCCGTACGTCCGCGGCGGTGCTCGCGAGCAACGTCCGTCTGACGTCCCCGTTGGTGCGGGACGAGGGCGGCACGCTGGTGCCCGCCTCCTGGGACGAGGCGCTGGACCGGATCGCCGCGGGGCTCGGCCGCACGCGCGCGGAGCACGGACCGGACGCGGTCGGGGTGTTCGGCGGGGGCGGGCTGACGAACGAGAAGGCGTACACGCTCGGAAAGTTCGCGCGGGTCGTGCTCGGCACCTCGCAGATCGACTACAACGGGCGTTTCTGCATGTCGTCGGCGGCCGCCGCGGGCATCAAGGCGTTCGGTCTCGACCGCGGGCTGCCGTTCCCGCTGGAGGACATCCCGAAGTCCGGCTGTGTGATCCTCGTCGGGTCGAACCTGGCGGAGACCATGCCTCCGTCGCTGCGGTTCTTCACCGAGCTGAAGGAGAACGGCGGCACGCTCATCGTGATCGACCCGCGCCGCACGAAGACCGCCGAGCAGGCCGACCTGCACCTGGCGCCCCGGCCGGGCACGGACCTGGCCCTCGCCCTGGGCCTGCTGCACCTGGTCATCGCCGAGGGACGGGTGGACGAGGAGTACGTCGCTGAGCGCACGGCCGGCTGGGAGGACGCCCGGGCGGCGGCGATGGCGCACTGGCCGGAGTACGTGGAGCGGATCACGGGGGTGTCCGTTCCTCAACTCCGCGAGGTCGTGAGGCTGTTCTGCGAGCCGGAGTCGGCGATGGTGCTCACCGCCCGGGGGCCCGAGCAGCAGTCCAAGGGCACCGACACCGTGGGCGCGTGGATCAACCTGTGTCTGGCGACCGGCCGGGCGGGCCGCCCGCTGTCCGGGTACGGCTGTCTGACCGGGCAGAGCAACGGGCAGGGCGGGCGCGAACACGGGCAGAAGGCCGACCAGTTGCCGGGCTACCGCAAGCTCGACGACCCGGCGGCGCGGGCGCATGTCGCCGAGGTGTGGGGCGTCGACCCGGACAGCCTGCCCGGCCCGGGGCGCAGCGCGTACGAGCTGCTGGACGCGCTGGGCACCGACATCAGGTCGCTGCTGCTGATGGCGTCCAATCCGGTGGTGTCGGCGCCGCGGGCCGCGCACATCGAGGAACGCATCAGGTCGCTGGACTTCCTGGCGGTCTGCGACGTGGTGCTGTCGGAGACGGCGGCGCTCGCGGACGTGGTCCTGCCGGTCACCCAGTGGGCCGAGGAGACGGGCACGACGACCAACCTGGAGGGCAGGGTCCTGCTGCGGCGCCGGGCGATCACCCCGCCCGAGGGCATCCGCAGCGACCTGGAGGTGCTGCACGAACTCGCCGCCCGGCTGGGTGTGGAGAAGGGCTTCCCGACCGACCCGGAGGAGGTCTTCGAGGAGCTGCGCCGGGCGTCGGCGGGCGGGGCGGCGGACTACTCGGGGATCACGTACCGCAGGCTGGCGCAGGAGAACGGGGTCTTCTGGCCCTGTCCGGCGGTGGAGGCGGCCGACGTGGGCGAGGACGCCCTCGACGACGAGGAGGCACCGGCCGTGCATCCCGGCACGCCCCGCCTCTTCCTCGACCGTTTCGCCACCCCCGACGGCCGGGCCCGGTTCGTCCCCGTCGTCCACCGTGCGGTCGCCGAGGAACCCGACGAGGAGTACCCCGTGCTGCTGACCACCGGGCGGGTCGTGGCGCAGTACCAGTCCGGTGCGCAGACCCGGCGCGTGGCGGAGCTGAACGCCGCCGCGCCGGGGCCGTTCGTGGAGCTGCACCCGAGGCTGGCGGCCCGGCTGGGAGCCGCCGAGGGGGATCCGGTGGCCGTGGTGTCACGGCGGGGCCGGGCGGTGGCGCCCGCGAGGATCACGAACGCCATCCGGCCCGACACCGTCTTCATGCCCTTCCACTGGCCGGGCGAGGGCCGCGCCAACACCCTGACCAACCCCGCGCTCGACCCGACGTCCCGGATGCCGGAGTTCAAGGCGTGCGCGGTGCGGCTGGAGGCCCCCTAGGTCAGCTCACCGCGACGGCCTTCCAGGCTGCCGCCACCGCCTTCTGCTCGGTGCTGTCGGCGCCGTAGAGGTCCTCGGCCGCGCTCAGGGTCGCCGTGCGGGCGTCCGCGTAGTCCGTCGAGGACGTCATGTAGACCGTCAGCGCGCGGTACCAGATCTTGCCCAGGGCGGCCCGGCCGATGCCGTTCACCGTGGAGCCGTCGCAGGTGGGTGAGTTGTAGGCGACACCGTTGAGGGTCTTGCCGCCGCTGCCCTCAGCGAGCAGGTAGGCGAAGTGGTTGCCGACGCCCGAGGAGTAGTGCACGTCGAGGTCGCCGAGCTTCGCGTTCCAGCAGTCGGCCGACTTGCCGTCCTTGGACGGCTTGTCCATGAAGCGCAGGGCCTCGCGGCCGAGGCCGGAGCGCACGACCTTCTCGCCGATGAGCCAGTCGCCCCGGTCCTCGGGGTTGGCCGCGTGGAACTCCACCAGCGTGCCGAAGATGTCCGAGGTGGCCTCGTTCAGGCCGCCGGACTCGCCCGAGTACGTCAGCGCCGCCGTCTTGGACGTCACGCCGTGGGACATCTCGTGCCCGGCGACGTCCAGCGACACCAGCGGCCCCATCAGCTTGCCGTCGCCGTCGCCGTAGGTCATGCAGAAGCAGTTGTCGTCCCAGAAGGCGTTGTTGTAGTCCTTGCCGTAGTGGACGCGGTTGAAGGAGCCCTTGCCGTCGCCCGCGATGCCGGCGCGGCCGTGGACCTTCTTGTAGTAGTCCCAGGTGACGTCGGTGCCGTACTGGGCGTCCACGGCCACCGTGGACCGGTCGGCTGCCGTACCCGTCCCCCACTGGTTGTCGGCGTCCGTGAAGAGCGTCGCGGGCGCTCGGGTCAGACAGATGGTCAGCAGGCACTGGTCCGTCTTGTTCTCGGCGTCGCCGGTGTAGGTGCCGCCGCGTGTCGCGTCCTTCAGCTGGTACGACGAGCCGGACGCCGTCGTCTCCAGCGGGACCGTGCCGCCGTAGAGGGACTTGCCGTCGCCGGAGGCCGACTCCAGGGAGTCCCAGGCGTCGATCCGGGAGCCGGTCGTCGCGTCGGTCAGCAGGGTGCGCCCGACCGGGTTGCCGCGTTCGTCGTGCGCCACGGCGTCGGTCTGCCAGGCCAGCTTCGGGGCGCCGTGCAGGGCGTCGACGACCAGCCGGGGCTTGGCGGTGAGCTTCTTCAGGGTCTCGCCGAGGTGCGCGGCGCGCAGCAGGTTCGCCGCGAGGTCGGCGGCCTTGGGGGCGGTCACCTTCGGGGTGACGCTCGCCAGGGAGAGCGCGGACTTCGTCGCCCGGCTCGTACCGCGGTAGGTGCCGTCCGGGTTCTGGTGGAGCACGAAGTCTCCGCCCAGGACCGGGAGCCGGTGGTAGGTGCGGTCGTAGCGGACGTGCCGGGTGCCGTCCTCGTCGACGACTACGTCCCGGACCTCCGTCTTCTGGGCCGGGGTGAGGCCCAGGGCTCCGGCCCGGTCCGCGAGCACCGCCTCCGCGTCCTCGATCGCGCCGGACCTGGTCGGCCGGTCCGCCGCGCCGGCGGCCGGGGAGAGGACGGCGGCCAGCAGGGCGGTGGTGCCGGTGAGGGCCACACCGGCGAGGGCGAGACGGGAACCGCGGACATGACGTATCCGACTCATCGGTCTCCTCATACGGGCGCACCCGGTCGCGTGGGGTCGACCGGGGGCGGCGTTGATGTTGACCGCGAGTTAAGGCGGCCCGGACATGGCATGTCCATAGCGCCGTTGTGCAGGTGTGTGAGGGTGCAGAATCGTTCTTGTGACCCTCCCCTTCTTCGTCTACGGCACCCTCCGTCCGGGAGAGGTCAACCACGGCCTCTTCCTGCGCGGCCGCACCCGCGCCGAGGAGCCGGGGAGGCTCGCGGACGCGGTGCTGTATGCCGGACCGGGCTACCCCTACGCGGTCGAGGAGCCGGGCGGTGGCGTGGTCAGCGGGGAGCTGGTGACCGCCCTGCCGGAGGCGTACGAGGAGCTGCTCGCCGAGCTGGACCGGCTGGAGGAGTACGTGCCGGGGGATCCGCGCAGCCTGTACGAACGCGTCGAGCGGAACGTCGTCCGGGCGGCGGACGGGGTGGCCGTCCGGGCCTGGGTGTACCTGGCCGCGCCCGCCGTCGCCACGCGGCTGCGGGCGCGGGGGCGGGCGATCGAGGGCGGCGACTGGCGGGGGTGAGGGATCGGGCCGGGCCCGCGTGAACGGGCCCGGCGCGAGGGCCGTGCGCGGCTGAGGCCGGCTCAGCCCCCGTACGGCCGCTTCCCTCTGGCTTCCCGCAACGCGTTGCCCCACCACACCAGTTGGTCCAGCATGGCCTTCGCCGCCGCGTCCGGGCCGGACGGATCGCGCAGGGTGCCCCGGTCGTCGAAGGAGGCGCCGGCGTGGTGGAAGGAGACGGTGTCGCGGACGGTCACGGCGTGGAGCTCCGCGAAGACCTGGCGCAGGTGCTCCGCGGCGCGCAGGCCACCGGCCAGGCCGCCGTAGGAGACGAGTCCGACGGGCTTGGCCTGCCACTCGGTGAAGTGCCAGTCGACGAGGTTCTTCAGGCCCGCCGGGAAGGAGTGGTTGTACTCGGGGGTGAGGACCACGAACGCGTCCGCGCGGGCCAGCTTCGGGGTGATGCCGGACAGCGCGGCGGTCGCCTCCGGGGTCGGTTCGAGGGACATCGGCAGCGCGGCCTCGGCGACGTCCACGACCTCGGCGACCAGGTCGTCCCGGTCCCGGATGCGGCCGAGGAGCCAGTCGGCGACGACGGGACCGAAGCGGCCGTGCCGGTTGCTGCCCACGACCAGGGTCAGCCGGAGCGGGTCGGCGGCGGTCCGCGGCAGGGCGGCTGGATCGGTGGCGGTTGTCTTCATGCGGACAGCCTCGTACCTCAACCAAACTTGAGGTCAAGCACCGGCCGCGTACCACCGGGTCACCCGTTCACACGCGCACCCCGCGCTTTTCCGTACCGCGCCCACCCAACGCCCGTGACCTGCCGAAACGGCCGCCGAAGGCAGCCGGTTCAGCCCCGCCTGACACCCGTTCACCCCAATTCTGACGCCCTATCAGCAAGCGCGGTCGTCCCGCCGGCCGTTACCTCGGAAGGGCAGGCGCCGACCGAACCGCTCGAAGGAGCTCCGATGCGACGTACCGCCCCGCCGCTGACCGGTACCGCGCTCGCCGTCGCCGCCGCGGCCCTCGCCGCCGCCCCCGCGTACGGCGCGTCCGCCGGTGGCCTGGAGCTGTCCCCGGCCTCGGTCGTGCCCGGCGGCCAGGTCACGGTACGCACGGCGGCCTGCGGCGACGGCGGCTCGGCGACGGGTGACGCCGACGCGGTCGGGGCGGGTTCCCTCGGCCTGGCGCCGGACGCGCACGGGCCGGGCGCGACCGGGCGCTTCCGGGTGCCGCCGAGCGCGCAGCCGGGAACGTACGAGATCACCGCGACCTGTACCGGCAGCGGCCGGCGGATCACCGGGGACCTGGTGGTCACGCTGACACCGGTGCGCGAACAGGTCCATCCCCGGGGGAGCGTGAAGACGGGGGTCGGCGGCGCTCTGGGCCCCGATCCCGTGCAGACCGCGGCAGGTGTGGCGGCCCTCGCCGTCGCCGCCGCGGGCGGTACCTGGCTCCTGCATCGCCGGGCGAGAGGCGACGGGATCTGACGGACACCCTCCGCTGTCCGTCGCCGGTACCGCATGTCCCCTCCCCTCCGGGTCCGACGCCCCTCGCGGCCCGGAGGGGGCACGGGGCCGGATCAGAAAGGGGGTGGGTATGCGCGGGTTCCCCAGGTTCGGCAGCGGCGTCCGCGATCCCGCGAACACCGCCATGGCCGCCCTGACCGTGTTCGCCCTGTGCTCCGGGGTGTGGCTGCTGCGTGACGGCGCCGGGACGCAAGCCCCGCCGCAGCCGTCCGCCGCGCAGGCCCGGGCCGGGCTGGACGGCCGGGCCGGTGAGCGGCGCGCCGCGCCCGCGCTGCCGCCCTCACCGCCCGACCGGATCCGCATCCCCGCGATCGGGGTGAACGCGCCGCTGACCGGGCTCGGCCTGACGAAGACCGGCAGTCTCGACGTGCCGCCCGCCGCGGAGAAGAACCTCGCCGGCTGGTACGAGGCCGGCACGACCCCCGGGGAGCGGGGCACGGCGATCGTCGCCGGCCACGTCGACAACGCCGACGGACCCGCCGTGTTCTACGACCTCGGCGCCCTGGCCAGGGGCAGCACGATCGAGGTGGACCGGCGGGACGGCGGCGTCGCGGTGTTCACCGTGGACGCCGTCGAGGTCCACGCCGCGAAGGACTTCCCCGACGAGAGGGTCTACGGCCCCGCCCGGCGCCCCGAGTTGCGGGTCATCACCTGTGGCGGCACCTACTCACGCGGCACCGGGTACCAGGGCAACGTCGTCGTCTTCGCGCATCTGACCGGGAGCCGGTGACCCGCCCAGGACGTTGGCCCTCCCCCAGGCCCCCAGCGGTTCCAGCGCCGCGTTCAGGGTCACGCCTCGGGGCGTCAGCGAGTACTCCACGCGCGGTGGCACCTCGTCGTACGCCTCGCGGTGCACCAGGCCGTCGGCCTCCATCTCCCGCAGGTGCGAGGCGAGCACCTTCTCGGTGACGCCCGGCAGCTCCCGGCGCAGCTCGCCGAAGCGGCAGGGCCGCTCGTTCAGCGCCCAGAGGATCAGCACCTTCCACTTGCCGCCGATCAGGTCCATCGCCGCGTCGATCCCGCAGACGTACGCGCCCGGCCGCCGTCCCGTCGTCGCCATGCCCGGTCTCCTCCCCCTTCGCTGCCTGGACTCTTCCCCCGGGGTAACCACCCACTTCGAAGTACGTACTTGAGCGGCGCTTCCCCTGCGACGAGCCTAAACGCCATGACCGACAACGCAGTTGCTCCCCGGACCCCTTCTTCTCTCACCCTCCTCGGCACCGGCGCCATGGGCACCGCCCTCGCCCGGGCCTGGCTCGCCGCCGGGCACGAGGTGACCGTCTGGAACCGCACCCCCGCCCGTGCTGAGGCCCTCGCCGCCGAGGGTGCCGTCGTCGCCCGGAGCGCCGCCGAGGCCGTGGCCGCGAACCGGCTCGTGATCGTCTGCCTGCTCGACGACGCCTCCGTGGGCGACGCCCTCGACGGGGCCGGTCTCGCCGGGCGGGACCTGGTGAATCTGACGACCGGCACCCCGGGCGAGGGCCGTACGCGTGCCGCCTGGGCCGAGGCGCGCGGTGCCCGGTTCCTGGACGGCGGGATCATGGCCGTACCGCCGATGATCGGGGTCGCCGGCTCCGGCGGCTACGTCCTCTACAGCGGCTCGGCGGAGCTGTTCGAGGAGCACCGCGACACCTTCGCCGTCCCGGCCGGCGCCCGCTACGTCGGAGCCGACCCCGGGTTCGCCGCCCTCTACGACGTGGCCCTGCTGAGCGCCATGAACGGCATGTTCGCGGGGATGCTCCACGCGTTCGCCCTGGTGCGCCCGGAGGACATCGCCCCGAAGGAGTTCGCGCCGCTGCTCGCGGACTGGCTGACCGCGATGGCCCCGGCCGTGCACCAGACGGCCGACCGGCTGGAGAGCGGCGACTACACCCGCGACGTCGTCTCCAACCTGGCGATGCAGGCGGCGGGCGTCCCCACGTTCCTGCGCACGGCCGAGGAGCAGCACGTCAGCCCCGAGCTGCTGGCGCCGTACCTGGAGCTGATGGAGAGGCGGGTGGCGCAGGGGCACGGGGACGAGGACGGGACGGGGATGATCCAGCTGCTGGACCTGCGGCGCGGCGCCTAGCCGATCCGGTCGGCGGCTAGGCGATCCGGGGGGCGGCTAGGCGATCCACTGCTCGTACGCCAGATTCCCCACCAGCGCGAACACCACCGTCAGCAGCACGATCCGGACGAAGCCGCTGCCCTTCTTCAGGGCGGTGTGGGCGCCGAGGGTGCCGCCCGCCAGGTTGAAGACGGCCATCAGGGCGGCCAGTTGCCACAGCACCGCGCCCTGCCAGGCGAAGGTCGCGAGGGCGCCCGCGATGGGGGTCCCCCCTGGTCGAGCGAAGCCGAGAGCTTGGGGGAGCAGCAGTTGACGATCTTGGCGGTGGCGGAGGCGGTGACGAGGTCGAGGTGGAGCACGGCGGTGAGCGCGAGACCAGGAACGTGCCGGTGCCGGGGCCGATGAGGCCGTCGTAGAAGCCGATGCCGAGGCCGGCGAGGCCGATCGCGGCGAGGATCCGCCGGCGGGAAGCCGGGCCGGCCGCGGGGGCAGTACCGAAGGCCGGGCGCAGGATCACGAAGGCGGCGACCCCGAGCAGCACCACCATGATGACCGGCTTGAGAACCTCGGTGCTCATCCCGGCCGCGAAGAAGGCCCCGGCGGAGGAACCGGCGAGGGCGGCCAGCCCGATGCGGACGGCCGTGCGGACGTCCACGGGAGCCTTGCGGGCGTACTCCCCCACTGCCTAAAGGGCGTGGGAGGTGCCCCCATCGGCCGCGCCCGTGGTGCCGACGATGGCGACGGCCTTGTTGGTGCCCAGCGCGTGCGCGGCGGGTGTGTTCGCCGGCAGTCCCAGCAGCAGCACCGGCAGCAGCAGGAGGCCGCCCCCGCCGACCACGGCGTCGATCCAGCCTGCGGCGAGGGCCGCGACGCAGAGCAGGACGATCATGGTCAGCGATATGTCGGGCATGATCGCGACCCTATGCGAGGCCGGTGCGCCACCGGGCCGACGGCGGTGCGACGCCCCTCACATCCGCCGTCGCCGCACGTCAGAAACCCTCACAGCCGCCGTCGCCGCACGTCAGGAACCCTCACACCCACCACCCCGGGCCGCTGAGGGCAGCGTTCCCCGCGGGAAACAGAGGTGATGCTGCCGGGTAACACCGGCACCGCACGCTCAAGTGCATGACCTCGAATGAGCGTGTGGTGGTGATCGGCACCGGCCTGGCGGGCGTACGGCTCGCCCGGCGGCTCGGTGAGCTCGGCACGCCCGCGCTGCTGATCGGCGAGGAGGAGCACCGGCCGTACAACCGGGTGCTCCTCGCCGAGGTGCTGGCCGGACGGTACAGCCCCGAGGTGATCGCCCTGCCGGCGCCCGCGCGGGTCACGCGCGGCCGGGTCACCGGGATCGACCGCGAGCGGCGGACCGTCGCCTGTGCGGACGGGTCGGTGATCGCATACGACCGGCTCGTCCTCGCCACCGGCTCCAACCCGGTCCTGCCGCCCCTGCGCGGCCTGTTCACCGAGAACCACGAACTGCCCGAGGGCATCCACGCCTTCCGCACCATGGACGACTGCCTGGGCCTGTCCAAGGCGGTCCGCCCGGGTGTGAAGGCGGTCGTCATCGGCGGCGGGCTCCTCGGGGTCTCCGCCGCCCGGGCGCTCGCCCGGCGCGGTGCCCAGGTCGTGCTCGCCCAGCAGTCCGAGCGGCTGATGGAGCGCCAGCTCGACCCGGCTGCCTCGAAGCTCGTCAGGCGGCACCTGACCGACCTGGGCGTGGAGGTGCACACCGAGTGCCGCGTCCGGGACGTGCGCTGCGTCGGCGGCGCCGTCCGCTCCGTGGAGATGGCCGACGGATACGCGCTCGACGCCGATCTGGTGGTCATCGCCTGCGGTGTCCATCCGCGGGTGGGCCTCGCCCAGACGGCCGGCCTGGAGGTCCGCAAGGGCGTCGTCGTGGACGACGAACTGCGCACCTCCGACCCGTACATCCACGCGATCGGCGACTGCGCCCAGCACGACGGCGTCCTGTACGGACTCGCCACTCCGGCGCTCGAACAGGCCGACGCGCTCGCGGAACTGCTCGCCGGTGACGCGAACGCCCGCTACACCGGCACCCGTTCCCTGACCCGGCTCACGCTGAACGGGCACGACAGCCCCTTCGACCTCGCCGCGTTCGGCGAGACCGAGGCGCTCCCGGGCGACGACGTCGTCCAGCTCACCGACGCCACCCGCGGCACCTACCGCAAGGTCGTCGTCCGCGACGACCGCCTGGTCGGCGGGGTCCTCGTCGGTGAACTCGGCACCGTCGGCGCGCTCGCCCGCGCCTGGGAGGGAGCAGAGCCGCTCCCCTCCGACGGCGGCCCGCTGCTCCACCTGCTCACCAACGATGGAGGCTCCTGATGACCGCCACCCCGGAGGCCACGGAGGCCACCCCCACGATCGTGCTCGTCGGCCACGGCATGGTCGGCCAGCGCTTCCTCGAAGCGCTCGCCGCGCGCGGCCTGACCGCCACGCACCGTGTGGTCGTGCTCTGCGAGGAGCCGCGCCCGGCCTACGACCGCGTGGCGCTCACGTCGTACTTCTCGGGGAAGACCCCCGAGGACCTGTCCATGACGGACATGGAGTTCATCGAGACGCACGGGATCGAGCTGTACGTCGGTGACCCGGCGACCGCCGTCGACCGCGAGGCCCGCAAGGTCACCGCCAGGTCCGGCGAGGTCTTCGACTACGACGTCCTCGTCCTCGCCACCGGCTCCTACCCCTTCGTCCCGCCGGTCCCGGGCAAGGACGCCGAGGGCTGTTTCGTCTACCGCACCATCGAGGACCTGCTCGCGATCGAGGAGTACGCGAAGTCGAAGGCCACGGTGGGTGCCGTGGTCGGCGGCGGTCTGCTGGGACTGGAGGCGGCCGGAGCGCTCAAGGGGCTCGGACTCACCTCCCACATCGTGGAGTTCGCGCCCCGGCTGATGCCCGTCCAGGTGGACGACGGCGGCGGCGCGGCGCTGCTGCGCACCATCGAGGAGATGGGCCTGACCGTCCACACGGGCGTGGGCACGCAGGAGATCCTGGTCGACGCCGAGGGCGCCGTCACCGGCATGAAGCTCTCCGACGGCTCCGAACTCGCCGCCGACATGGTGGTGTTCTCCGCCGGTGTGCGCCCCCGCGACCAGCTGGCCCGCGACTGCGGCCTGACCGTCGGCGAGCGCGGCGGCATCACGGTCGACGAGCAGTGCCGTACGGTCGCCGACCCGCACGTCTTCGCGATCGGCGAGTGCGCGCTGGCCTCCGACGGGCGGGTGTACGGCCTGGTGGCGCCGGGTTACGAGCAGGCCGAGACGGCGGCGGCCACGATCGCCGCGGACGAGGCGTCGTTCACCGGCGCGGACCTGTCCACCAAGCTGAAGCTGCTCGGCGTGGACGTGGCGTCCTTCGGCGACGCGCACGGCACCGCCGAGGACTGCCTGGACGTCGTCTACTCCGACTCCCGCGCGGGCCTGTACAAGAAGCTGGTCATCGGCCGTGACGGCACGCTGCTCGGCGGCATCCTGGTCGGCGACGCGGAGGCCTACGGCACGCTCAAGGCGTTCACCGGCTCGGTCCCGCCGGTCTCGCCCGAGTCGCTGGTGCTGCCCGCCGGTGCCGGGGCGCCCGCCCAGCTCGGCCCGGCCGCGCTGCCGGACGACGCGATCATCTGCTCCTGCAACAACGTCCGCAAGGGCACGATCCGCGACGCGGTCACCGAGCACAAGTGCACCACCGTGCCCGAGGTGAAGAAGTGCACCAAGGCCGGTACGACCTGCGGGAGTTGCGTCAAGGTCCTCGGCCAGCTGGTCACCGCCGAGCTGGAGGCGTCCGGCGTCGAGGTCGACAAGGGCCTGTGCGGCTGCTTCGGGCAGACCCGCGAGGAGCTGTACGAGATCGTCCTCGCACTGCGCATCACCACCTTCCAGGACCTGCTGGACCGGCACGGCCGCGAGGGGGCCCGGGGCGGTGACGGCTGCGAGGTCTGCAAGCCGGCCGTCGGCTCGATCATCGCCTCCCTCGCCCCGACGATCGGCGCGAGCGGCTACGTCCTGGACGGCGAGCAGGCCGCGCTCCAGGACACCAACGACCACTTCCTGGCCAACCTCCAGAAGAACGGCTCGTACTCGGTCGTCCCGCGGATCCCCGGCGGCGAGATCGCCCCGGAGAAGCTGATCGTGATCGGCGAGATCGCCCGCGACTTCGGCCTCTACACGAAGATCACCGGCGGTCAGCGGATCGACATGTTCGGTGCGCGCGTCGAGCAACTGCCCGTGATCTGGGCCCGGCTGGTCGACGCCGGCTTCGAGTCCGGCCACGCTTACGGCAAGTCGCTGCGCACGGTGAAGTCCTGCGTCGGGCAGACCTGGTGCCGCTACGGCGTCCAGGACTCCGTCCGCATGGCGATCGACCTGGAGCTGCGCTACCGGGGACTGCGCTCCCCGCACAAGCTGAAGTCGGCGGTCTCCGGCTGCCAGCGCGAGTGCGCCGAGGCCCAGTCGAAGGACTTCGGCGTGATCGCCACGGCCAACGGCTGGAACCTCTACGTCGGGGGCAACGGCGGCGCGACCCCGCGCCACGCGGACCTGCTCGCGCAGGACCTGTCGGACGCCGAACTGGTCCGCCTGATCGACCGGTTCCTGATGTTCTACATCCGTACGGCCGACCGCCTGGAGCGGACCTCGACCTGGCTGGAGCGGATCCCGGGCGGCCTCGACCACGTACGGGACGTCGTCGTCCACGACTCGCTCGGCATCTGCGACGAGCTGGAGCAGCTGATGCGGGCGCACGTCGCGCACTACCGCGACGAGTGGGCCGAGACCATCAACGACCCCGAGAAGCTCGCCCGGTTCGTGTCCTTCGTGAACGCCCCGGACACCCCGGACCCGGTCGTCGCCTTCGTGCCCGAGCGCGACCAGATGAAGCCCGACCTGCCGCTGCTGTCCATCGGCATGCGACCCGCCGACGTACTGGAAGGAAGCGCCCAGCGATGACCCTGGCACCGGAGACCACCGACCTCAAGGTCGAACTCGCCCTGAACGACGACTGGTTCGCGGTCTGCGACCTGAGCACGCTGCTCCCGGGCCGCGGGGTGGCCGCACTGCTGCCGGACGGAAGGCAGGCCGCGATCTTCCGCGACCGCTCCGGCGAGCTGTTCGCCATCGACAACCGCGACCCCTTCACCGGTGCGGCGGTCCTCTCCCGCGGCCTGACGGGCACGCACCAGGGCCGCCCGTTCGTCGCCTCGCCCCTGCTGAAGCAGCGCTTCGACCTGACGTCCGGGCAGTGCCTGGACGACGAGGCGGTGCGGGTGACGGCCTACAAGGTGCGGACTTCGTAGCAGCGGCTCTGGACCGACGGTCTTGACCGGACGTCTTGATGATCGACGCCCGCCCCGCTGTTCGACCCGGAAGCGTGTACTGATCACGTCCGTTCCGGAGCCGGGGAGCGGGGTGCGTCGGCCGCGCGTTCGCAGTGCGGCCAGTCGCCGAAGTCGCGGTCCCTGCTCCACAGCTTCCGGGCCGCCCGGATGTTCCACTCCGGGTCCAGGGCCTCGCGCGGTGTGCCGCCCAGTTCGCGCAGCCGGGCGTCGGAGATCTGGAACAGGCCCCAGTTCCGGGTGCCGTTGGTGTTGGGGAGGATGTGCAGCGGGTCGAGGAAGGACTGGCAGTCGGCGATGGCCACCGCCTTGTCCGGCACCTCGGGGAACACCTCCCGGACCCGCTGCCGCACCTTCCGCGGCGACCACACCCGCATCCGGACGGGCGAGGTGTACAGCGCCTTCTTCGTCGGCTCCGCCACGACCCCGTTGGGCTGTAGTCCGGCGAGCACCTGGAAGGCCGTGACGCGGCGCAGGGTCTGGGGGCCGAAGTCCCCGTCCACACCGATGTCCGCGCCCTTGGCGTGCAGCAGGCGCTGCACCTCCCGCACGCACTCGTCGTGCTCGCCCATCGCGATCACGGGCGGGCAGCCGGCCGAGAACAACGGCCGGACCGCCTCGCCGGTGCTCCGGCCGCCTCCGGCACCGGCGCCGTCGCCGTCGCCGTCGCCGTCGCCTGAGGGTGACCGGACGCTCGACAGCACCCAGGCCGACACGGTGACGGCGGCGAGGACCGCGGCGACGACGACGGTGACGCGCAGCCGGTGCCGGCGCGGCTGCCGCGCGGGCCGGGATGCCGCGTCGAGGGCGGGCTGCTCCGGTGCCCGGTCGCCGTCCGGGGCCGGGGCCGCGCCTTGGGCCGTCGAGGCCGGGGCCGCGCCTTGGGCCGTCGAGGCCGGGACTTGGTCCGGGGGCGGGGCCTTGATGGGCTCCTCAGCCTTCGCCTCTGCCCTCGGCTCGGGCTTTGCCTCTGCCTTCGGTTCGGCCTTGCCCTCTGCCGGCGGTTCGGCCTTCGGTTCGGCTTCCTGGGGCGCTTCCGGTTCCGTACTCCCTGCCGCTTCCGGCACCGCTCCCCGTTCCGCGGCGGCACGCGCCGCGTCCGCCAGTGCCCACAGGCGGTGCAAGGTGCGCAGCTCGTCCGGGGTCGCGCCGCAGACCGTGGCCAGCCGGTGCACGCTCCCGTAGTCCTGGGGCACCGACGCGCCCCGGCAGTAACGGTGCAAGGTGGAGCCGGCCAGGCCGGACTTCCTGGCGAGGGCCTCGTAACTCAGGCCGGACCGGCTCTTCAACGAACGCAACAGCGCGGCGAACCGCTCCGTTTCCGGGCATGCGGACAAGGCCGTTCCCCCCTCGGGAATCCCCACGGACGCTGGTCGGGCGTCTCGTGCCGACACTGTGCCACCAAAGGCGTCCCATGGCCGTCCCAACGGTTCCGGAACGCGCCAGGTGCTCGGCCCGCCGGCGTCCCGGCGTCCCATCGGGCCCCCACGTCCTTGCCCGGCCCGGTCGAGCCTTGCCAGCGTCGGGCTGTCCGCACCACCGTCCCCAGACCTCCGAGGAGACCAGGCTCATGCGCCTTTCCGTCCGCCGGAACTCCCGTGCGAACCCGCTGCTCGCCGTGCTCGCCGTCAGCGCCGCGGCCGTCGCCACCCTGGCCGTGCCGAGCTCCGCGTCGGCGGCTCCGGCCGCGCCCGCCGCGGTGGACTGCGCGTCCGGGCACATCTGCTTCTGGACCGGAGCCAACTTCACCGGCAGCAAGTGCGCCTGGGACGTGGCCGACCCCGACTGGCAGAGCGGTGCCGTCCGGTGTTCCTGGGCCGCCACGACCAACGTGAAGTCCGTGTGGAACGCCGGCACCAGCAGCTCCAGCGGTGTCGCCTACTACCGGGGCGCCAACTACAGCGACCGGGTCGGCTGCACCCGCCAGCAGCACGGCGGAAACCTCGCCGGTACGTACAAGGTCCGCTCCCACCGGTGGATCTCGGGCAGCTGCGGCTGACCGGACCGGCCATCGGCACGAACGCGGTGGCGTGCACGCCCGTCTGCTCGGGCGCGGCCGGGGGGGTGCGCAGCGGATACGACCAGGTGAACGTGCCGGACGAACCGCCCGCCTCCCAGGTCGAGGACGCCGCGAGCGGAGTCGCCCCTAGATCACC